>WTKG01000113.1 GCA_011524475.1 Demequinaceae bacterium | reverse complement strand
GCGCTGGCGCTATTGTGAACGCCCGGATCCCACGGCTCGTCTTCGGCGCCTGGGACGAAAAAGCAGGAGCAGCAGGAAGTCAGTGGGACGTAGTGAGAGATGCCCGTCTGGGGGCCAAGGTCGAAGTGATTTCTCGAGTACGTGAACGCGAGTGTGCGCAACTACTCACAGAGTTCTTTACAGGTGCCCGCACCGGCCACAGTGAAGTTTTGTAAGGCTCAACAAGCAGGTACTCTTTTGGCCCGAGGTAGCGTGTCCGAGCGGCCTAAGGAGCACGCCTCGAAAGCGTGTGTGGGGGCAACTCCACCGTGGGTTCAAATCCCACCGCTACCGCTGGTGAAAGCCCGGCCCGTACCCACGCGGCCGGGCTTTCCTTTTCACACACGCAGGTAAGGCGGATCCTTATCCAGCAGGGCTGGGGGACGGCTCACCCTCTAACGGATCAAGTTCAGCAGGAAACACTCGTGGCGCAGGTTCTTCGCTCACAATGGAGGCTGGAATGCATTGACTGGTAGCAACGAGTGGGATATCTGGATCAAGTTCTGGGGCAAATTGAGGCCGCAACCCTGTCGTCTCGTCAAACTGCTCGCCCAAGACCACGTCGACAGATGTGCCTGTGCGTGAATCCTGTACAAGGACGACCCCTTCAAAGTGACGGGCCACTGTGTAGGCCTGGCCCACACCTTCATCACCAAAACTGATGCGGGTCACCCCGTCATATGCGCCCCGACTCCAGTTGGTTGCACCGCCACTGACGAATCCACGACCCGTGAGTTTCGCAAGCGTGTTACCGGCCAGGCCTTGTACCTCTCCACCATTAAGGACTCTGACAACAATGCGTGAAGGGTCGAGGGGACCACTATTCGGTGGGCAAGGAACGTTGATGTCTTCATCTGCTGCAGGATCAGGTGTAACGATCGCCTGATCGAAAGGAATCCCGGTCCGACCCGAATAGACCCCGGCGGCGGCAACGGCACTCGCTCCTAACAAAATCACCAAGATGCCGAAAATTATCACTTGCCGCTCGCGACGACGGCGACGGAGAACCTGGCGGCGGGTGCGCACAGTCGTGGTGCGCGCCGATGGTTTCTTTTTGCTCACGTCTCCACTCTCCGAAGTGCGTCCTGGCGGAGGATAGGGGATTCGAACCCCTGAGGGCTTGCACCCAACACGCTTTCCAAGCGTGCGCCATAGGCCACTAGGCGAATCCTCCAAGATGAACGATGGTACTAGAGCAACGCCGAGGCGGCGTTCCTGGTTCCGTTCGTAAGTGCATCACACACGTTCTGGTGTCCCGCAGTAACAAAAACAGGTGCACAAGCCTGGCTAGACTGACGGGTAGCCCCTCACGTGGCGTCATCGTCCGGAACTCCCCCAGGGTGGAAACACAGCAAGGGTACGGTCGCTCTGACGGGTACGTGAGGGGTCTTCCGTTCCTTAAAACGTATCGAGGAGCAAGACTCTGGCCTAGGCTCAGAGGGTGACCACCGCCTTGTACCGTCGCTATCGTCCTGACACGTTTGCTGCCCTGGTGGGTCAAGATCACGTAACGGAACCACTAAGCCATGCATTGCGCGCCAACAATGTGCACCATGCGTACCTTTTTTCTGGGCCTCGTGGGTGCGGCAAAACAACGTCCGCGCGCATCTTGGCGCGATGCCTCAACTGCGAGTCAGGGCCCACACCTTCACCATGCGGGACGTGTCAATCGTGTGTGGATCTTGCTCGGGGTGGAAGCGGATCAATTGATGTCGTGGAGATTGACGCTGCCTCGCACAACGGAGTAGACGACGCCCGTGATCTGCGAGAAAGGGCAGCTTTCGCCCCCGCGAGAGACCGATACAAAGTTTTCATTCTGGACGAAGCTCATATGGTGACTCCGCAAGGATTTAACGCCCTGCTCAAATTGGTGGAGGAGCCTCCACCACATGTGCGCTTTATATTCGCCACCACGGAACCCGACAAAGTCATCCCGACAATCCGATCACGCACTCACCACTATCCATTCCGCCTCGTTGCTCCTCACACATTGACGGACTACCTCAGTGAAGTGTGCACACAAGAAGAAATCACTATTGCCTCTGGTGTGCTGCCGCTGGTCGTCCGCGCCAGTGGAGGGTCCGTACGTGACGCGTTGTCGTTGCTGGACCAACTCATTGCTGGTTCCGACGCCTCCGGCGTGACATACGAACGCGCGATAGCCCTTCTTGGCTTTACGGATGCCACAGTTCTAGATGACGCTCTGGGAGCAATTGCGGCCGCAGACGGGGCATCCCTCTTTGAAGTAGTAGAACGCGTGATCCATGCCGGACACGAGCCCCGACGTTTTCTTGAGGATGTGCTTGACGCCCTACGTGACGTTATTTTGCTTGCCGTATCAGGGGACACCGGAAAGCGTGCGCTCAGCAATAAACCTGCAGACGAGCGGGAAGCGCTGGAAAGACACGCGCGCATTCTCGGAGTAGTCGGTGCCTCTCGCGCAGCAGACGTCGTAGCAGACGCTCTCAATTCCATGGTGGGGAACACGTCTCCGCGTCTTCACCTTGAATTGTGGTGCGCACGCATACTTGCCGCTCACGAAAACCCAAGACTCGGGTCTACCACAATCGCAGATACACCAACTGACACCACACATGTCACACAGTCCCCGCCGGCTCCTGCGACTCCCCCAAAGAAAAAGGCCAGTGCTACCGCACCTTCCGATACAACGACATCCACGGAGAAAACTGGCGCGTCCGCGACAGAAACCAAAAAATCCCCGAAAAGCGAAGAACCTTCAGCCACAGCACCGGCACTGCCTGAAGAAAAGCCCTCACACGGCGGTGACGCGTCCCCGCCAAGTAACACTCCCCTGAGCGCAGAGACCGAGTTAGTGCGGCGGCGTTGGGATGAGGTTCTCAGCGCACTAGAACGTCGGCGTGTGACGTGGGTGTTGGTGTCACAGACTGCGCACGTAAAGTCTGTCACTGATTCTGAAGTGTTCTTAAGTTTCTCTAGCGCTCAATTAGCGGAAAGATTCAACGCCGGAAATCACGCAGAGAACCTCGCGCTCGCGATACGTGAAACGCTTGGATTGAAGGTACGCGCCACGGGAATAAGCGAGGGCGAAAGCACGCAGACCATCACCGCCCCCACCTCAAGTAGCGAATCATCTTCGATGACTACAAGGCCCCCTGCTCCTGCCCCCGGTCCAGAGAAAAAGACAGACACGACACCCCCTGCAACTGACGAAGAAGAAACAAGTGCCCACGACGCGCCTGCACCTGATGATGGTCAGGCAGGTGCAGACGTGGTTGCAGACATGCTTGGCGGGACCATAATCGACGAAGGCAACGGTCGCGCCTAGGCCACACTCTGGCGAAGTCAACCTACGCTGATCGTCATGTATGACGGCGTAGTGCAAGACCTTCTAGACGAATTAGGTCATCTTCCTGGGGTGGGCCCTAAAAGTGCCCAACGAATCGCTTTTCATGTCATGGGCGCAGACAAGGAAGATATTGAGCGACTTGCCCAAGCCCTACGCGTAGTAAAAGAAAAAGTACGGTTCTGCGACACCTGTGGAAACATCGCCGAATCTTCCACCTGTCGGATCTGTGCAGACCCTAGGCGAGCGTTAGATGTGCTGTGCGTCGTAGAAGAGGCAAAAGACGTTCTTGCCATCGAACGCACACGTGAATTCCGAGGGCGCTACCACGTGCTCGGTGGCGCAATTGATCCCATGGCCGGAATTGGACCCGAGGAATTACGTATTTCGTCTCTGCTCGAACGCTTGGCCGATGGCACTATCACCGAAGTAATCGTGGCTACCGATCCGAATATCGAAGGGGAAGCCACCGCCACCTATCTCGTGCGCATGCTCACCTCTCTCGACGTCAAAGTATCCCGACTGGCCTCAGGGCTCCCCGTGGGTGGGGACCTTGAATACGCAGATGAAGTGACGCTGGGGCGCGCTTTCGAAGGCAGACGCACCGTAGGCTCATGAGCGAGCGCCCAGACGGCGCGGCCACACCCGAGGACCATTAGACTATGCGGGCTGTCTTTGGCAATGACCCCTTCGGAGAAAACTCGTGAGCATTGTGGTGCAGAAGTACGGTGGTTCGTCTGTAGAAGACGCCACCGCTATTAAGCGTGTCGCTGCTCGAATCGTAGATACCAAGAAGGCTGGATATGACGTCGTTGTTGCTA
>WTKG01000130.1 GCA_011524475.1 Demequinaceae bacterium | reverse complement strand
ACATCACAGTGTTCCGCCATCTCCTCTAGCCGTTGCTGTTCAAACGTTCTCCACACCACTGCGGCTACCTGACGGGTGAGCACCCGCGCGGTATCGGCGATTGATTCCCCTCGCCCCAGTTGCGAGGTAGTCGAATCAATCACCAAGGGATACCCGCCCATGTGGGCGATACCGGTGGCGAAAGAAATACGGGTACGAGTGGAAGGTTTATCGAAGATAACCGCCACCGCCCGCGGACCAGCCAAAGCCTGCGAGGCAAAGTGATCCGTGCGCAAAGTAAGGGCGCGCTCCAGAATTATGCGTTGCTCTGCGGGCGTAAGGTCATCGTCTCGAAGAAAGTGTCGCGTCATGAGGTGGTCCGATCGCGTGAGGCGGCATCCGCCAGCACAGAATCATGCTCGGGTGCAGAATCGTTCTCCAGGTGTGTGCCTAACCAGTCGGCAAAATTCGACAGCGAATCCTGGGGCACGGTGAGGGCTGGGGCGAGCCGAATAACGGAAGGGGCTGGCGCGTTGATGATGAACCCTGCCTCCAGCGCAGCTGCCACAACCTGCGGGGCGCGTGGCTCTACCAGGTTGATACCCAGCAACAATCCTGTGCCAGAGACATGCGCAACCCCCGCGAGATTTTCCAGTTGATTTCGGAGGATTTCGCCTAGCGCGGCGGCACGCTCCACCAGGCCCTCGGCCTCAATGACGTCTAGGGTGGCCAGGGCCGCAGCTGCCGCGAGCGGGTTGCCACCAAAGGTAGTGCCGTGTTCTTTGGGGCCCAAAAGTGACGTGACATCAGCTCCATAGGTGATCGTTGCCCCCACCGGCAGGCCTCCCCCGAGGCCTTTGGCAAGCGCCATCACGTCTGGACGGTAGTCATGTGCCTGGTGCGCGAACCAGGCGCCCGTGCGCCCAATACCCGTCTGTACTTCGTCGAGTACCATAAGAGCGCCGTGTGCATGGGCAAGTGACTGCGCTGCCGTGAGGAAATCTGGCTCAATATCTACTACGCCCGCCTCACCCTGGATTGGTTCCGCAAAGACCGCACTGACATCTGAACCCATCGCAGTTTTGAGAGCGTCTTCGTCGTTCACGGGCACAAATGTCACTTCTCCCATGAGAGGCATGAACGGCTCTCGCAAAGCGCTCTTATGCGTAAGCGCAAGAGCCCCCGTGGACCGTCCATGAAAAGCGCCTTCGAGGGCAATCATGCGAGTGCGCCCCGTTTTGCGCGCAATTTTGACGGCCGCTTCCATCGCCTCCGTTCCAGAGTTGCTGAAGAACACTCGAGAACCTTCGGGGGCTTTGGCGAGAACAAGCAGGCGTTCCGCTAACGCCACTTGAACCTCAGTGGTAAAGAAATTGGAGGTATGCGCGAGCGTGGCAGTTTGTTTCTGGACTGCCTCTACCCATGCAGGATGGGCGTGCCCCAAAGCATTCACCGCGATCCCCCCCAAGAGATCCAGGTATTCACGGCCATCTACACCCCACACGTGAGACCCTTGGCCACGCTCAAGCGCCACCATGGGTGTCCCGTATACCGGCAGGATTGCTCTGGTGTATGCGTCGTATATCTCACTATTCGGGCGAGGTGTCATGACCACAAGTCCTCCCCGTCAGGACGCACCATGGTGCCTATCCCAGAGGATGTGAAAATCTCACTCAAAATCGAGTGCGGCTGCCTGCCGTCAATAATGTGAGCCTCCGGGACTCCTGCGCGCACGGCACGCGCGCACGCTTCCATCTTGGGAACCATCCCTGACTCCAGGTCGGGCATCAGTGCTTCCAGATCACTCACAGAAATACGCCGGATAATTGACTCACGGTTGGGCCAATCTGCGTAGAGACCTTCCACATCCGTCAAGATCACCAACTTGCGCGCCTCTAAAGCAGAGGCAAGCGCCCCTGCTGCGGTGTCAGCGTTCACATTGAGCACTGTGGTGGGGTCGTTCACGTCTGGAGCGACAGTAGAAATCACGGGAATCCTGCCGGCATCAATCAAATCTTGAACGGCCTTAGGGTTGACCCTCACGACGTCTCCTACGAGACCCACGTCGACGACTTTTCCTTCCACTTTCGCGTGACGGCGCTCTGCTTGTAAGAGCCCAGCGTCTTCTCCGCTGAGACCTACCGCGAGCGGACCAAAGCTATTCAGTAAGCCCACGATTTCGGCGTTCACCTTGCCGTTCAGCACCATGCGTACCACGTCCATGGCCTCCGGAGTGGTGACCCGCAATCCGCCTTTGAATTCCGATTCGATGCCGAGTTTGGCGAGCATAGTGGATATCTGTGGACCTCCGCCATGGACCACCACGGGGCGCAATCCGAGCAGCCGCATGTGCACTATGTCTTGCGCAAAGGCGCGTTGTAAAGACTCCTCCACCATTGCGTTGCCGCCATATTTGACTACTACGGTGGCGCCCGCGAATTCTTCGATCCAGGGCATGGCGTCTATCAACACGCCTACTTTTTGTTGAGGCGTGAGGTCAGGTGTCTCGATGGAGTGATTCATGTCGAATATGCGCTGTTCTCGTGGACGTACTCATGGGTAAGGTCGTTGGTCCAGATCGTGGCAGCATGGCTCCCCGCATGGAGCGACACCGTGATGTCCACGTGCCGAGGAGTGAGATCCACCTGCTCACGCGATTGCCCGGGCCCACCGGCCACACACACCTGCACGCCATTGATCGTCACGTCTATACGCGCCGGATCAAAGGGCGCCACCTGCTCCGGAACCACGCCGGCGGCAGAAATAATCCTGCCCCAGTTGGGGTCGTTGCCGAAGATCGCGGCTTTCACCAGGTTGGAGCGGGCAATTTCGCGTCCCACCGCAACCGCGGCTTCTTCAGAGGTAGCGCCTTCCACCGTGATGGCAATCTCATGCGCGGCTCCCTCGGCATCGGCAATGAGCGCACGAGCGAGTGCCTCGCACACCTGCGTGAGCGCTTCTTCGAATTCGCCCGCCGCGGGCTCCACCTTGGAGGCTCCAGAGGCAAGGAGAAGCACCGTGTCGTTGGTAGACATGCATCCGTCCGAATCTGCTCGGTCAAAGCTCACCTGTGTCGCGGCCTGTAACGCCGCTGTTGCCCTGGCATGCGAAATGTGCGCATCCGTGGTCACCACTGCAAGCATGGTCGCCAGATTGGGTGCGAGCATGCCCGCCCCTTTGGCCATTCCCCCCACGGACCATCCGTCTCGTTTTTCGGTGGCTTCTTTGGGAACAGTGTCTGTTGTCATGATGGCGCGCGCCGCATCCCCTCCACCGGATGAGTCCAGCGCATGCGTTGCTGCGGTAATCCCCGCCGTGACGTTGTCCATGGGTAGCCGCACACCTATAAGACCGGTAGAACACACTGCGACATCTCCGGCAGATACCTCATGACCGTTGTCGCGCAATACGTGCGCCGCATGTTCTGCACTCTGGTGGGTGTCAGTAAATCCTTCTGGTCCCGTGCAGGCGTTTGCTCCTCCTGAATTCAACACCACTGCTGAGATGCGCCCATCCGCGACAACCTGACGCGTCCACACCACGGGAGCAGCAACCACTCGGTTGGTGGTGAATACGCCGGCGGCTGTGTGCTGCGGGCCATCATTGACCACGATGGCAAGATCAAGGTCACCGGAAGACTTCAACCCTGCCGCTACCCCAGCAGCACGGAATCCCACGGGCGTGGTCACACTCATGGCGACACCCCTGCTGTCGAAAGTCCCCTGGTCTCTTCTAGGCCGAGGGCAATATTCATAGATTGAAGAGCTGCACCCGCTGTGCCTTTCACCAAGTTGTCGAGTGCCGTGATCGCGACCACCCTGCCTGCCTTGTGGTCTACCGCTACCTGCACATGCGCAGTGTTGGCTCCGAGGGTGGCAGCCGTGGTGGGCCATTGCCCCTCAGGAAGAAGGTGCACAAAAGGTTCGTCTTCATAGGCCGACTCCCATACCTGACGCACCTGAGCAGAATCGCTACCCTGCGCAAGCGGGGCTGTCACCGTCGCCAAAATTCCACGTGCCATCGGTACCAGGGTGGGGGTAAAAGAGATACCCACGTCTGTAGCTCCCGCAGCTTGGAGGTTTTGGGCAATTTCAGGAATATGCCTGTGCACCCCACCCACGGCGTACGGACGCGCAGCACCTAAACCTTCGGAGGCCAACAAATGTGTAGCCAAGGTGCGCCCTGCTCCTGAATAACCATTGGCCAGCAC
>WTKG01000015.1 GCA_011524475.1 Demequinaceae bacterium | reverse complement strand
ATCGTCAGCGGTGAGGTCGCGCAAGGACCATGACGTCACGAGGCAGGTGCGCCGTGCACGTCAGGTCGGCGTAAGTACAGCGGCTCTGGGTCCAGCGCATCATCCCCGTTTTTCTTAAGCGAATCAGCAACGTCGACAAGACGAGCGGGGTCTGGATCAATAGGCGCATACACTCGCTCGACTCCCAGTGCGCCTGCATACAGTTGCGCACCGCGACCACACACGCCTCCAGTAATGACTACCTCAGAAGGGCTTGTGACATGCGGGCCGTCCACACGCACACCCGATTCATAGCGCGCCCAATACACTTCACGGCGCCGAGCATCTGCGATAGCCGTGACATCACCGCCATGTTCCACTCCAAGTGCATCCAGCGAACACACCCCCTCCACTGGAACATCCCACGCACGCGCTAACGTGCGAGCCGTCATCAGACCAACGCGCAAGCCTGTAAAAGGGGCCGGGCCGCGACCCACCACGACCCTGGTCACATCTGTGCCTGACACCTCTGCATCATCAAGAACGGAGTGCACCATTGCCGCAAGAAGTTCGGCATGGGAGCGGGGTTCAAAGGCAGATTGGTGTGCGCGCACCTCACCGTTATCGAGAAGCGCCACAGAAATTGCCGAGGAGGTATCGATTGCAAGAACAGCCATATCCCCACCTTAGGTCACGTGGATAGGCTCACAATCTTTCCATCGCAAACCGCGTGTTTCGATTCTGACTGTGCGTGCACCTTTATCTGGATCGTGAGATACATCCCCACCGCGCGGACGCTCAAAGGAAATATGGAGGGAGTCGGGCCCCAACACCTCTGCAAAATCTCCGCCCCACTCCACCACAGTCACCGCATCTTCCAGTGCGGTGTCCAGGTCAAGATGATCCAGTTCCTGCAGAGAACCCAGACGATAGGCATCTACGTGAACAAGTGGAATTCCACGGCTTCCGGCAGCATGAGTGCGGGCAATGATGAAGGTCGGACTCACTACCGCAGAGGTGATCCCCAACCCAGCCCCAATTCCTTGTGTAAACGTTGTTTTCCCGGCACCTACGTCACCAGTGAGTATCACCAGATCAGCTGGCGCGAGAATGGCCCCGAGCGCCTCACCTAATGCGCGAGTCTCGGTAGCGCTGTCAAGAAGATACGTACGATTCACGGTCGTGACTCACGTTGCATGGAGGTTCCAAACCGCACGAGGACGTCATAATCAATGGTGTCGGCCGCATCAGCCCAGTCACCCGCGGTTGGCCCCTCGGTGCCCATCAAGACAACCTCATCGCCCGCACGCACATCGGTCTCTGGCCCCAGGTCGATCACGCATTGATCCATACAGATACGTCCCACTATGGGATGTCGCATACCCGCCACCGAGACTGTCGCGCGACCAGAGACCTGACGAAAAATCCCATCGGCATAACCCACCGGGAGAAGTCCCACCGTCGTGTCATTGGCAGCAACATAGTCGTGTCCATAACTCACACCGTGACCAGCCGGGAGGCGTTTCACGAGAGCAAGACGGCTCGAGACACTCATGGCAGGGGTGAGACCAAAATTTTTTCCGTCAGGATCCTTCACTGGTGACACTCCATAGACAGCGAGGCCGGGCCGAACCATGTCAAAGTGATCGTCTGGACGCGTGAGAGTCGCAGCAGAGTTCGCAAGGTGCCTTATGCCTGCCTCAAGGCCAATCGAATCCACGCTCTCGCACGCAGCGCGAAATGTAGCCGCCTGCGCATCAATGGTGGAATGCCCAGGCTGATCCGCCCACGCAAAATGCGACCAGATGCCGACTACCTCAATATGGCCCTGATTTTGTGCTTTTTTTAAGGCCTCGGCCAAAGCGGGAAGTTGCTGTGGTGTGACTCCTTCGCGACCAAGTCCAGTATCGACACACAGGTGCACACGTGCTTTCTTCCCAGACTCGCCTGCACCAGCAGCAATCGCCTCAAGAACCTCACGTGAGGAACAGGACACGTCAATGTCGCGAGATATCACCTCCGCAAGAGGGAACTGCGGTGCGTACAACCACGTCAAGATGCGACCCTGGTCACCAGCGTCACGCAGCAACATCGCCTCATGTGGTTGAGCAGTCCCAAGCCAGGTAGCACCTCCCTGCCGTGCCGCCTGTGCCGTGGGTATAAGCCCGTGCCCGTAACCATCTGCTTTCACCACAGCCATCACATCAGCGCGAGAGGCACGAGAAGACAAGATCTCTACGTTCGCCGAAATAGCGTCGTAATCGACTGTGACCTGGACAGCACTCATGAGTCGCTCTCACAGATCACGATCGCTGAAGCAATTCCAGCATCGTGAGACATCGATAAATGAATACGCGTGATCCCTAACTCCTCCGCTCGGGCCGCGACGGAACCTCGCACCACAAAATCTGGATCGCCACTGGGAGCGCTCACCACCTCAGAGTCCTTCCACACCAAGCCCGCAGGAGCACCTAGGGCCTTCGCGAGCGCTTCTTTTGCAGCCCAGCGAGCAGCGAGTGACTGGAGACTACGATCACGTTCTGCCTCAGTAAAAACTCGCTCCACAATCCCCGGCGAACGGGCAACCGTGGCCTCAAAGCGCTCAATTTCTACGACATCGATGCCAAGACCGCGGATAGTCATTACTCGACTGTGACAGATTTAGCGAGATTACGTGGTTGATCAACGTCGTGTCCCATCACTGTAGACAACTCGCACGCGAAGACCTGGAGGGGTACGAGAGTGAGAAGCGGTGTGAATAACGTGGACGCTTCTGGCACATAGAAAACAACATCCCCATGCTGTGCTGCTTCAGTATCGCCCTCTTCAGCAATCACATAGGTGCGAGCGCCTCGGGCGCGAACCTCTTGAATATTGGATATCACTTTGGCGTGGAGCGACTCACGTCCACGAGGACTCGGCAAGATAACAAATACAGGGAGACCCTCCTCCACCAAAGCAATGGGCCCGTGCTTTAGTTCTCCCGCGGCAAAACCTTCTGCGTGAATGTACGCAAGTTCTTTGAGCTTCAACGCGCCTTCCAGAGCCACGGGATAGCCTACGTGTCTGCCCAGGAATAACACCGTCCGCGCAGAGGCAAGTTCGCGAGCAGCTGCACGCACTTCTTCAGCCATGTCTACCACTAACTGAATTTTTGCAGGCATTCCCTCAAGTTCACGCACCAAAGCCGAGATCTCATCCGGGAATTTGTTACCACGAAGTTGCGATAGATGGAGCCCCAGCAAATATGAGGCAGTTATTTGCGCCAATGTCGCCTTAGTGGATGCCACAGCAATTTCCGGGCCAGCTCTGGTGTACAGAACAGCGTCAGCCTCGCGGGCAATAGTGGAACCCTGGACGTTCACAATCGCCACGACTGTGGCTCCTTGCTGTTGAGCATGACGCAAAGCCATGATGGTATCCATGGTCTCTCCCGATTGAGAGATCGCCACCACAAGAGTTTTCACATTCACGACAGGGTCGCGATAGCGGAACTCATGGGCAAGCTCCACTTCCACAGGCACACGACACCAGTGTTCAATGGCATATTTGGCGACCATGCCGGCAAATGCCGCGGTACCGCAGGCCACAATGATCACTTTGTCCACCGACGCAAGAACCTGTTCAGAGACGATTCCCTCATCAAGCTGCAGACTTCCAGACTCACTTATGCGCCCACGTAAGGTGTCCGCGACGGCAGCAGGACCATCGTGGATTTCCTTATCCATGAAACTGGCGAAACCACCTTTGTGGGCAGCTTCTGAATCCCAATCGACATGGAAAGGCTGCCGGGAAACCTCTCTTCCCTCATAATCCGTGACCCGCACTCCGTCAGCACGAATTTCAACAACCTCATCCTGACCAAGTTCGAGTGCAGTGCGAGTGTGTTCGATAAACGCAACGACGTCGCTACCCAGGAAGTTCTCACCCTCGCCCAAACCCACCACGAGAGGAGAATTACGACGAGCGCCGACAATAAGATCTGGTTCTCGGGCATCCACAGCAAGCAACGTGAAAGCCCCCTCCAGTTGCGTCGCAGTTGCCCGCATCGCATCAGCGAGGTTCATGCCTGAATCCGCCAAAGAAGCAAGCAAGTGGGCCGCTACTTCCGTATCAGTGTCGGAGAGAAAAACTGCACCGTCAGCCATTAACTTCTCACGAAGAGCAGAGTAATTCTCAATAATCCCGTTGTGAATGACAGCGATCCTGCCTGCGGC
>WTKG01000094.1 GCA_011524475.1 Demequinaceae bacterium | reverse complement strand
GCTTGACTTGGCCGCACGTATGCCTCGTCAAGGAAGGCATTGGCGTCGAATGTCTCTGCCTCGGACAGCGCGTCTTGCAACAGGACGTACACGCTCAGCCCGTACCCGACGGGTACTCCCAGGGCAGCGACGAGCACAAAGGCGAGCACTTGCCCCCAGGAACGTCGCGGCTTGGCGGTGCGGTGCCGAAGCCGTGTCGCGGGTGAATTCACTCATCCTCCAGGTCTGGTGTGTACAACTGCAGTCTACGGTCTTGTGTGTGAGATGTGTCTGGTGAGCCTAACGTCTGGGGCCGCCCAGATGTGCCCAGCCGTAGCGAGGTCACGTGGCAGAAGTCTGGGGAGCCTGCTTACCGCTACCGTGGGGGCGTGGAGCATATGTCTTTACCTGACCTCCCGGTCCAGCCGGACGTCACAGTGTTCGCGACGGTACTCAATGAGGAACGTCATCTTGAGGCGGCAGTCGCGAGTGTGTGGAATCAGGACTACGAGGGCGCGCTGTCTATGGTGGTGGCAGTCGGGCCATCAGAAGATGACACGGCCGAGATTGCTGCGCGCTTAGCGCAAGAAGACTCGAGGCTTACAGTGACGGAGAATCCGACAGGCCGCACCCCCGAGGGTCTTAATGCCGCACTTGCTTTGGCGGCTTCTCCGGTGGTGGTGCGTATGGATGGGCATACCGAACTACCTGCGGACTATGTTTCACGTGCAGTCCATTCTTTACGTGAGACGGGGGCCGCCAATGTAGGCGGGCGTATGGACCCCGTCGGTGACGGCCCTCTTACCTGGGCAATCGCATGGGCCATGAGTTCACGCTGGGGGATTGGTGGCGCCAAGTTTCATGTGGGCGGCAAACCGGGCCCGACAGACTCGGTCTTCTTGGGGAACTTCCGTGCGGATGCTTTGCGCGATGTCGGGGGTTTTGATGCGCACTTCTCGCGCGCTCAAGATTGGGAGCTAAATTATCGGCTACGTCAGCGGGGTTACATGGTGTGGTTCGATCCTGCGATGGAAGTCACGTATCGCCCACGCGCGTCTATGCGTGCACTTGCCCGACAGTTTTTTTCCTCGGGTCGGTGGCGCCGGGAAGTGGTGAGTCGGCACCCTTCTACAGCTTCCGTTCGCTACTTACTTCCTCCCGCCGTTGCGGCAGCATCTGCCGTGGCGCTGGTAGCGGGCACTACCGGCGCACTTTATGGGGAAGGTGCCTTGTTGTGGTCGTTTGCCATTCCTGGGGCGTATGTTCTTGGACTGCTGGGAGTTTCTGTTACAGCTCTGTCTCGGGTCGGTACCCGAGCCGGCATGTGGTTGCCTGCAGTACTTGCCACTATGCATATGTCTTGGGGGCTGGGATTCTTACGCGGTTTACGGTAACTTTTCTTCTACGGAGAGGGATTACACTGGTGTAATTCCCCGAGCCAGTGTGATTGCGCTGAGGGAGACCTAGGAGGCCACATGTGGAACGTGTATGACGGGAACATCCCGTCCGATGCCTCAACGCCACCTCCCACACTTGCTCCGGTGGTCAACATTTTCGGTGACGAGGATGATGGTCCGCTCGGATGGCAAGAACGCGCCCTGTGCGCGCAAACGGATCCCGAAGCCTTTTTCCCAGAAAAAGGCGGCTCCACACGTGAGGCCAAAAAAGTATGTGGCGGATGCGATGTGCGCTCCGAATGTCTTGACTATGCGCTTGCGCATGATGAACGATTCGGCATTTGGGGTGGGTTGTCAGAGCGCGAGCGCCGCAAACTCAAGCGGCGCGCCGTGTAGCGCACGGTGGCTACGGCGGATAGACCCGTACCTTCCTCGCGTGTCCGGGCCATTGTGGTCACGACGGGCAGGCCTGAATTTCTGGATTTAACTCTCCGTGCTCTGGGCTCGCAGAGTATGGAGCCGGACTCCGTCCACGTCAGTAATGCCGCAAAGATTCCCCTCGATGTGGCGACAGAAGGTGTTGCGGTCACCCACAATTCGGCGACATCATTTGGCGAATCCGTCACTGCAGTCCTGACAGATAATCCTGGCCACGATGAGTGGTTGTGGCTTTTACACGACGACACGGCTCCGGAACCTGATGCCCTTGAGCACCTACTCGCGACAGCTCGACGTCGCCCTCGCGCCGTAGTCATTGGCGCAGCCGTCACTCGATTTGATGATCCCTCTCGCATCGTCAACACCGGGGCCACGGTTTCCTCCTACAGTGCTCGCCGCATTGGGGTGGCTGACACGGACGATTTGGACCAAGGGCAACACAGTGGTCGAGAGGACGCACTTGCGGTTTCGCTCGCGGGTGCGCTTGTACGACGGGACGTGTGGGAAAAACTTCACGGTACTGACCCCGCGTACGGCGTGTACGGCGATAGCGTGGACTTTTGTCGCCGGGTGTGGCGATCCGGACACGATGTTGTGGTGGCTCCGCGCGCACGAGTGAGGCATGCACAAGCGTCTATGTACGGAAGGAATGCCCCCGGAGACAAGGGTCGTGTCCAAAGTGCGGCGGTTGCGGCACGGAGAGCGTCGGAGTGGTACCACGCGATCGTGTGGAACCCCTGGTGGTACGCGCCATTTTTGCTGCTTAGTGCGGTTACCTCCTCGATACTCAGAGCTTTGTACCGCCTGGTCACAGGGGAGTGGACCTTGATGGTCGCGGAAGTGCGAGTAGTGGCTCGGGTGTTGTGGCAATTGCGTTACGCGCCAGCGTCTCGTCGGCGTATCGCACAGGCCGGTCGACGTGCGATTGAGAAGCCTCTTCTTGCGACCTCGCAGGATGTTCTTAAGCATGTGCGCGCTCGCGAATGGGGCGCGTATGAGTCGTGGCGCGCACGGTTACGCCCCACGGAGGTTCAAGCACGTGAATTAGCGCAGATACGCCGCACCCGACGATTCTTCTTTGGTGGCGTCCTTTTTGTGGCAAGTGTGGTGGCGGCTTTTCTCCATGGACCCTGGCTTCAGGGCATCCTGTCTGGAGAGATGCTTACTGGCGGCACTTTAGGCGCGACAAATGTGACGCGTAGCGAATTGATTGCCCGCTACTGGACTGGCTGGAGTGATGTAGGTGTTGGGGCGCCTGCTCTGGATGGAGCCTGGGCGCTCCTGATGATTCCTTTCTCGCTTATGGGCGATGTGCGTATCGGGATTGGCCTCCTGCTCGGACTTGCCCCGGTGTGGGGAGCTTTATGTGCGTGGGCAGCCAGTCGACTTTTCACATGTTCACATCTACCGCGGGCGCTAGTTGCTGTCGCATGGTCCTTATGGCCACCGTTTATCGCTTCTGTCGCAGAAGGTCGAGTAGGGGCTGTCATCGCTCACCTGGTGCTTCCTTTGACCGTCTATGCAATGGCCCGGGCGCTGGGGTGGCGGCCGCGGGACGTTCTTGGTGACGGACACCCATGGCCGTCTGAGTCTCGGCCGTCCTATGTCGCTGCGAGTGGGGCGGCATTTTCTCTGATCGCCCTGACCGTGGCAGTGCCGGTGTTACTGATTCCTTCGGTTCTCGCGATAGGGATCGTTGCGATGCGAGCTCAGGCGACACGAACGGGGATTGCGGTGGCGCTTCCGTCGCTCATCATGGGTCTTCCTGGCCTTATCGCAGCAACACGTTCGGGGTCGCAAGGCTGGGAAGTGTTGTTACGTGAACCCGGGCCGGCTGCACCTTCGGAAGTGGTTCCTGCATGGCAATTGGCGCTCGGAAGCATTGCAGATCCTTCTGTATGGCCCGGGGCTTCCCCTGCTCTTACTGCAGTGCTGGCTTTCGCTATCGGTGCGGCAGTGCTTGTGGCCGCTGTCATGGGAGCTCTTGCTTCCCGTAGACACCCTCTTGCCACCATGGGATGGGCGTTGGCAGGGATCGCGTTGGTGCTCGCGGTGGTGACGCACAGGTCTGCTGTGGTGGCGGTAGGTTTTGATGGCCAGGAGGCAGCAAACGGATGGCCGGGCCCGGCCTTGTCTGTCATGGCGGCGGGTTTGATATGTGCTGGCCTTGCGCCAGTAGCAGGTCATTCTCCGGTGGCGGTCACTCCTTGGATTCGGGTGGTGACTCCGTTGTTGATCGCTGCGGTGGCGCTTCATGCTGTTGCGCTTGCGTGGCCAGGGCGCGATGTTCAAGGAGACGTCCATGTCTCGTCGGTACACGTCCTTCCCCGGGTAGTGGCTCTCGAAAGTGGGGAAGCGGAACGCCGCCGAGTCGTTGTTCTGACCGAGGAGGCTGGGGCCGTCTCCTACAC
>WTKG01000129.1 GCA_011524475.1 Demequinaceae bacterium | reverse complement strand
TATGGAAAGCGTGCGAGCGCATTGCGCCAGCAGCGCGGCTATTGCCGATTGTGATGCGTTGACTGCGGCGTTGGAGTCCAGCCACGGGCTTCGCGAATACATGCGCCTTGCGCTCACCGGCCTGCAAGCGCCACGTGACATTACAGATGCGGTGAGCGCTGCGGCCACGGAACAGGGCAGCAGTCTTGAGGCCGCACGCGTCGCGGCCTCTCACTTCCCCGGTGATGGCGGTGTGATGGTGGCTTTGGCCATGAACCGCGTGGACCTCGCACCTGGACAGGCGTGTTTCACACCTTCCCAAGAGGTACACAGTTACGTCTCTGGAGTGGGGATGGAGGTGATGGCGAATTCCGACAACGTGATTCGTGCCGGCCTTACCCCCAAGCACATCGACGTGGAACATTTACTGGAGATCGCCCACACTGATGCGCGCCCACCGCAACGGATCGAAGCCCATCGAGAAGGGTCTGTTGTGCGTTACCCCGTTCCTTCACACGAGTTTTCGTTGTCTGTGGTGTCTCGTAGTTCTCTCGACGTGGAAGCAGGCCCGCGAATAGTTTTCGCGCATGAGGGCTCAGTCACGATCTCCACTGACGGGATGTCTCTTTCTCTTGACGAAGGAATGGCTGCATTTGTGCCGTACTCGGATGGCTCTGTGCGTGTCGTGGCGCAAGGCGCCACAGTTGTGGTGAGCGTCCCCCCGCAGTAGTGAGTGCCCCTCACGAGGCTCCCAGAGACATGCCCGCAAGCGATACGATGGGGTAATGGAAAAAATCTCCGTTTTTGGTACCGGATACCTAGGCGCGACCCATGCCGCAGGCATGGCAGAACTCGGGCACGAGGTTGTCGGCGTAGATGTGGACGAAGAAAAAATTGAGCGTCTTCGCCAGGGAGAAGTCCCCTTCTTTGAACCGGGATTGCCCGAATTACTGACGAAGCATGTGGAATCGGGCCGGTTGCGTTTCACCACGGACGCGGCAGAGGCTGCGGACCATGCGGATGTGCACTTTATTGGAGTCGGTACTCCTCAGAAGCCTGGCGAAAATGCGGCAGACATGCGTTTTGTGGATTCGGTGATCGAAACGTTGGCTCCCCTGATGGCGCGACCAGGGGTCATTCTCGGGAAATCCACAGTTCCCGTGGGTACCGCACAGCGGCTCGCGAAGCGGGTGCGGGAACTTGCCCCTGTCGGTGACCAGGCCGAGCTTGGCTGGAATCCGGAGTTCCTTCGGGAAGGCTTTGCCGTGGAGGACACTTTGCGTCCTGACCGACTCGTACTGGGGGTGGATCACCACAATCCCGGAACAGTAGAAACGGTAGCCCGTAGCGTGTATGCACCGATCATTGAAGCAGGCACTCCCTTCCTGGTGACGGACCTTGCCACTTCAGAACTCGTGAAGGTGTCGGCCAACGCTTTTCTTGCCACAAAGATTTCTTTTATCAATGCGGTGGCAGAAATTTGCGAAGTTACCGGTGCAGACGTCAATCAGCTTGCTGATGCGATTGGGTTCGATGACCGCATTGGCCGCAAGTTCTTGGGTGCCGGAATCGGATTCGGTGGCGGATGCTTGCCGAAAGATATCCGCGCCTTCCAGGCTCGTGCAGAAGAGCTGGGGGTGGGCCGCGCACTCGGTTTCTTGCGGGAGATAGACGATGTCAACCTACGCCGCCGCGTCCACGTGGTAGATCTTGCACGCGAGGCTGTGGGAGGCGATCTCAAGGACGCAAAAGTTGCGGTTCTCGGTGCTGCTTTTAAGCCTAATAGCGACGATATTCGTGATTCCCCGGCTTTGGATGTGGCCGGGAAACTCCACCTCGCTGGCGCTGCTGTCCAGGTTTTCGACCCGCAGGCTATGGAAAACGCCAAAAAGGTGTGGCCAACCCTTGAGTACACCAGCTCGATTGAGGATGCTGTGCGGGGGGCGAACGTGGTGGTGGTCGCCACTGAATGGGCTCAATTCCGTGAGGCGGATCCGCACGTTCTCGCAGGGCTTGCTGCACATCCCCATGTCATTGATGCACGTAATTGTCTTGACGTGGAGACGTGGCGAGCAGCGGGCTGGACGTATCAAGGTCTGGGCCGTCACGCCACCGCCGGGTAGCGTTTTGCCACCCCTGAGCCTTCGGAACGCACGCATGCCGGTACGCGTTCTATAGCCGAGAACAAGTTTTTGCAGTGGCGCGGGTGCGCCAGAGAGAGGTTTGTGTGCGCTACCTGAAGTGGTCTGCCCCTGTCCGGAATGCGAGCGTGCAAGTGGTGGCAGTGGCTGCGGTTCTTACGTTTTCCGCATCCGGGACGCCTTCCCCTACCGTGCCCCACGTGGAGGCAGCTTCTGCTTCGGCTACGGAAATTGCGGATGGTATGGCTATCCACGCCAATCGAGTGATTGCGCGTGTCACACCTGAAGTTTCCTACGATGCGGTGAGTGTCGAAGTGCAGCCAAGCGGCACACCAGGGGAGTACTACACCGGGGGATTACCGGCTTCTGTGACCTCCAACAAAGTGTTGGCCTATGGCGCAACTTTTGTGGGCACTCCCTATCGCTGGGGTGGGCGTGGCCCGCACAGTTTTGACTGTTCAGGTTTTGTCGCATACGTCTACGGACACTTTGGTGTAGATATGCCGGCGAGCACGGCGGGATATTGGAATTTTGGTGAGCGCGTGAGCGCGGAAGATGCGCGCCCCGGTGACATCGTTCTCACCCCAGGGCACGTGGGAATTTATGCGGGCGGGAACCTTGTTCTGGAGGCTCCCAATGCGCGCGGACACGTGACTTTCCGCATCATGTGGCAACGCGACCCGATCTTTGTGCGCGTGGTGGGCGATGACTTTTGGGATGAGTCGCGCGGTTAGCCTCGCGGTTGCCCGGTAGTCTGGGCATTCCCCACGCGCCTGTAGCTCAGGGGATAGAGCACCGCTCTCCTAAAGCGGGTGTCGCGCGTTCGAATCGCGCCAGGCGCACTCTGGCCTGACCCGCTTCTGTGGGTGAGTGACGGCGACATGTCAGCAGGTGGCGCAACTACACGTCTGACCCAGATTCGTAGACAAACCGCTCACCCCCACCCCCTGCGCGGCGTGGCGCAAACCAGGCGTATGCACGCCTCGCTACCGTAAAGAAGTGGTGGACTACATTGGCCGCGCCTTGACGGCCGACGCGTTGGAAACGTGGCATGCGCAATTGCGTTCCCACGACACCACATCAGCCTTGCGCGACTACCGAGTGGCGGCGGAGGCAACCATAGATTTGGTGTCCGCACACGCGTCGGGGCTGGCGCAACTTTTTGCGGGCCGTCCCACGCTTGTGTCCACTCTTGTGCGGGATCCGGAACTTGCGGAGGCAGCTCTTGCGAAGGGCCGGGCTATTCGCGAAGCAACCACTCATGCACATGCCACCACCGGAGCGTCTATTGCCGCCTTGGTGGTGGGCACTGTGGCGTGGGGTTCGGGTTCAGAGGCACGTGAGATGCCGCTACTGATGCGTCCGGTGTCCGTATCCCCGGCGCGGGAAGTGGACACCGAAATTGTGCTCCACGATGAGGCCTACATCAATCCAGTATTCGCAGCGGAGGCGCGGCAGCGCGGCGTCGACGATGCGTTGGAACCCCTGGCGTTGGCCAGCATGGGGGGAAAAGAATTTGACCCGCGGCCGCTATGGAATCGGGTGCGGGAATTCACCACCGTTTTTGGTGAGGGTTTAGCTGTCCACGAGGTAGTTGCCGTGGGGGCTTTTGATGATCCTGCGCAACAGCG
The DNA here is from genome assembly GCA_011524475.1 of Demequinaceae bacterium. Taxonomy (GTDB): domain Bacteria; phylum Actinomycetota; class Actinomycetes; order Actinomycetales; family Demequinaceae; genus WTKG01. The sequence goes on along the minus strand of WTKG01000129.1, from coordinate 478 downwards.
AGTGGATGACCTTGACGAATGTGCTCCCTTGATTGCGGGTTCGCAGGTGCTTGCCGCTATTGCGGGTGATAGGGATTCGGCAGACGCTCTGCTCATTCCCATCGAGGCGGCCGGGGTGGGAGACCGTGACCCTTTTGCAGAGCGAGGGGTCGGTGACCTTGATGACGCACAGTTCGCTGCGCTAGATGTGGTGGCCACCGGGCGCAGCATCATGATTGATTCCCCGCCTGGCGCGGAGGTGGCCCGTACTGCTGCGGCTATCGCGGCTGATGGGGCTGCCTCAGCAAAGTGTGTAGCGATCGTGTCGGGGTCTGCCACCACCCTTGAGCAGGTGGACGCAGCCTTGAAGGATGCCGGTGCCCACGATTTGTGCGTGACGGCCAGTGGCCCACGGTGGAACACCGCTGCCCGGCAGTTGTTGCTCTCCTCCATGACGGCAACCCCGAAACGCCCCTGACAACAACATTCACCCGCGGCG
>WTKG01000067.1 GCA_011524475.1 Demequinaceae bacterium | reverse complement strand
GACGAAGGAGGCGTGACCGAGGGTTTCGATGCATCCCTCAATAGTTGCGCAAGGTGAAGGCCTTGCACACCTGCGACGTCTTCGCCTTGAGTGCGGCAAGAGATCCCGTCAGCAAGAAAAACAGCATCGCTACCTGCGGCGTCCAGACTAGGCACCAACGAGGTGTGGGCAATGGCGACAGAGGTGTCGTAGTGGCCCCGTTCCACCCCCCAGTTGCCCGCCAGACCGCAACAACCTGACGCCTCTGTGACGTGCGCGCCAGCAGCCTCTAATAGGGCGCGGTCTGCGTCGAAGCCCATCACGGAATAGTGGTGGCAGTGGGGCTGTACCACCACCTGCCGGCCTGCAAGAGAAGGAACTTTCCAGCCCTGAGCGAGAGTCACTCCCGCATCTCCGGTAAGAACTTCTGCGCACGTGTATGTGCCCTGCGCCACCGCATGCGCACGGGGGTCATCGGGGAGCAGTTCCACTAGATCACTACGCAAAGTTGCGATACAGGAAGGCTCCACTCCCACAATCGGGATTCCGTTCACCGCAAAGGGTCCCAATACCTGTAGCAGGGCCTCAAGCCGTTCTCTGGCCGCGTCGAGTTGTCCGGTCGAGATGTACGAGACCCCACAACATGCCTCACCTCCCGCGACAAGCACTTTCAGGCCCGCAGCCTCCAGGAGTTCCACCATTGCCTGGGGAACATCTGGATCTATGTGCGTACTAAACGAGTCCGCCCACAACACCACTGTGGAGTTGTCACGTGAGGAACCCGTCAGGGCACCGCCATCTGCCGCGCGTGCCCGCGCACTGGCAGAACGATCGAACGAGGTAGTGGCGAGGCGTGGAACATGGCGACGGGTGTCCATTCCGGCCCCCGCAAGGAGCAATGCTTCCAGTGGTCTCCACCTCGTCACCGCATTGACAAGCCTTGCCATGGGACGCAGCGTGCGTAACCACATCGGCAGACGCCCGATGGTGTAGTGGGTAAGAGGGCGACGCTTGCCGTCGTACGTGCGATGCAGCACCTCGGTTTTATACGAGGCCATATCCACACCGCTGGGGCAATCGCGCGAACATGCCTTACACGACAGGCAGAGGTCCAGCGATTCTTCTACCTCCGGCGCAGACAGACCGTGCACGAGCCCGCCGTTGATTGCCTCTTGAAGTACGCGGGCACGTCCCCTCGTCACGTCTTTTTCGTCCCCCGTTGCCGCGAAACTGGGGCACATAAAACCGGTGCCCGACGCTACGGCATCGCTGCGGCACACGCCCACGCCGGTGCATCGATGTACCGCCTCCGTGAGGTCTCCATGGTCATGTGCGAACGCCAGTCCGGTGCGGTGGGTGCTGACTGGCGCGAAGGGGCGACGCACATCAGTACTGACAGGTGCAGGGTCCACGACTATGCCTGGATTCAATCGGCCAGCAGGGTCAAAGAAAGCCTTGACCTGCGCGAATGCCGCGAGCGCTTCGGCACTGTACATCGCCGGAAGCAGCGCTGACCTGGCCCTACCATCCCCATGTTCTCCTGACAGAGAGCCGCCATGACTGGTGACCAATGTCGCGGCTTCGGTCACAAAGTTCTCTAACGATTCCGCCGAGTCGCGCAGAGGAATATCCAACCGCACGTGCACGCAGCCGTCACCAAAGTGACCGAAAGGCTGTCCCGTCACGCCATGGGCATCCATAAGGGCGTCAAAGTCCCGCAAATACGCGCCCAGACGCTCGGGGGGAACTGCGGCGTCCTCCCATCCTGGCCACGCTTCTGCGCCCTCGGGTGTGCGGCCGGCAAGGCCCGCCCCGTCTGCGCGAATGCGCCACAGAGCATTAGCCTCCGCGGGATCTTCGACGATGCGCACATGTGTCGTGCCTGCATCGCGTGCCGCGCGCGTGAGTGCCTCCCGTGCCTCTGCCTCAGACTCCCCGCCCATCTCTACGAATAACCAGCCTGCTCCCGGGGGAAGTTCCGGGACGTGTGTACCAGCGGCGCGCACCCGGTCTACCAGGCGGGAATCAAGGCCTTCGAGAGCTTCCGGGGTGTGAGGCAAAAACCCAGTGACGGCATCTGCGGCAGCAGGCATATCGGGGTATCCGAATAGTCCCATCACTCGCGCAGGAGGCATTTCCACGAGCCGCACCTCAGCCTCCAGCACCGTTGCCAAGGTGCCTTCGGTGCCTACTAAGAACCGCGCAAGGTGAGCGTCGTTTTCCGGCAAGAGATGCTCCAAGGAATAGCCACTCACTTGCCGGGAAAACCGTCCGCACTCCGTGCGAATGAGTGCGAGATTGTCTGCCACCCAAGAATCGAGGCCAGGCACGGGGTCAAGGCCTTCACGCGCCCAATAACGCCTCCCCTGCCCGTCTATTACGTCAAGAGCATGGACGTTATCGGCCGTTTTTCCGGCTCGGATCGCATGCGGGCCGCAAGCGTTGTTGCCAATCATTCCCCCGATGGTGGCCCGCGACTGAGTGGAGGGGTCTGGGCCAAATCTCAGACCATGGGGGGCAGCGGCACGCTGGAGATGCTGCAACACCACCCCTGGCTCCACGCGGGCAGTGCGCTTGTCTGGATTGATCTCGTGAATTTTTGTGAGGTGACGGGAAGTATCAAGCACGAGCCCCGGGCCGATGGCGTTTCCCGCCACCGATGTGCCGCCGCCGCGCATCGTCACGTGGGCATCGTGTGCGCGTGCAACTTCGAGGGCGGCCTGCAACTCATCTGTATTGCGTGGGCACGCCACCACTGCAGGCACCACCCGGTAATTCGATGCGTCCGTGGAATACTCGGCGCGGCGACGCGGCTCAGTAGATACCTCTCCGTCCATCACGGCACGAAGACTTGCCGCGAGATCTTGGTCGGCAGCAGTGGTCACGTGTCCATCTTTTCAGATGCGACGAGCAAATAGCGCAGCGGCGAGTGGGACTGCCGAACTCACCATCACCACGGTTCCCCACACAGGTGCGGAGGAATACAGCATCGCCCCTGCGACTAGCAGCGCGGCAAAGACAACGGCCCACAGAATGCGTCTGGTGGTGCGTTCGGTGCGAGCGGCAAGGCGTTCCAGCCTCGGGGAAGACACCTCCAGAGTGCCGTCCTCAATGCGATCAAGAGTGGCGTCAATACGTCCGGGAAGCCGCCAGGCAGTGCCCGCTACTTCCCACGCATTTTTTGCCACCTCGGTGACGAGGTTGCCGGCTTCATCCCGGAGGAGTCGCCCTGCATATGGCTCGACGGAATCCCACAGATTAAACGGCGGGTACAGACCGCTACACACTCCCGAGGTGAGGGAAGAGGCACGCATCAGCAAGAGGAAGTTGCTTGGCAACTGGAACGGCAACGTGAGAATGGTGTCGCTAAATTCCAGGGCAAAGTCTTGGAACTCCTTGGGGTCTACCTGGCGAAGTTCCGCAAACCCCATGCCTCCAAAACGTGCAAATACCTGGGTCATAATGCGTTCCATATCTCGGCGATTCGCGGAGGGCAACAACACCCCCGCCTCATCCATCGCGGCCACAATGCCGCGGCCGTCGCGCCCCGCAGCCGCGACGATGAGCTTGCGCAGTGAAGCCCGCAAGCGGTCGGGAATAGTGCCCATCATGCCGAAGTCGATAAAGGTGATGGCCCATGCGGGGCCGTCACTATCTGCGGCCGCGGGAGTCACAAAAAGGTTGCCGGGATGCGGGTCAGCGTGGAAGAAGCCATGCACAAAAAACTGGTCGAACATTAAGGAAGCAAACACGTTGGCGACTTCAGCAGGGTCAATCCCTGCCTCGCGCAGACCGTCCGTGTCGCCAATCTTGATGGCGCTCACGTCTTGGAGGGTGAGCACCTCGCGGGTGCTGCGTTCCCACACAATCGCGGGGGTACGCACGTGGGGATTGTCTGCAAAGTTGTGTGCGAATTTCTCGGCGTTACTTGCCTCATTCAGGTAATCGATCTCTTCAAAGCTTGTGGCGCCGAACTCTTCCATAAGCGCAGGCATATCGACGCGGGTATACACAAGACGCACCCGGCTCAACCACTTAGCGACGCGACGCAGGGCCGCGAGGTCGATTTCGACGATGGCGCGAATGCCGGGGCGCTGCACCTTCACCACCACGTCTTCAAAACCAGCGCGTGCGGCATCTTCTGGGCCAAGCCGTGCTCGGTAAGCCTGCCCCAGCGATGCAGCCGCGATGGGCTCCGTGGTGATGCTCGCAAAGACGCGTTCCAGCGGCACCCCGAGTTGGTCTTCTGCCAGTGCGCGCACACGGTCAAAAGCAACGGGGGGCACCTCGTCTTGGA
>WTKG01000095.1 GCA_011524475.1 Demequinaceae bacterium | reverse complement strand
CTACGGTGCGGTGCGCGTCCTCCGTCCACGCCCGGAGGTCATGGACATGCACCTCAAGGAGGTCTGCTTGTTGGGCCTTGCCTAGTAACGACAGGTCAAGCACGTCAAAGTAGTCAGGAAAAATCGTGACGACATCCATCCGCATAGCGCTACTCATGGTTTCACTCAGCTTTCACACCAGGGGAATCACTGCTCGAGAACAAGCCTCCCGGAGGATCAACCACAACTACCCCATCGGCATCGTTTACCTCTGGCACGAGTTGTTCCACAAACGGGATACGTACATGGGCGCCAGATGTCTCTTTGACGACCAGCATGTCTTGCGCTGGACGGTGCTCCAGGCCGGTCACTGTCCCGAGGTGGGTGCCATCACGGTGCTGCACGCGCAATCCGACCAACTCGTGCGCGTACCACGCGTTTTCTTCCTCTGAACTTTCCGCCTCGATGGTGAGAATCGTCCCTCGGAGAGCTTCCGCTGCCGTGCGGTCTTCAACCCCCTCAAAAGAGGCATACCAGCGCTGTGACTGCACCCTCGAGGAGGCAACGGTGAGAGAACCCCCTGGCAAAGAATCCGCATACAAAACTTCTCCGGAAGCCAACCGGGTCTCAGGAATATCCGTACGGATCTCGAGACTCACCTCGCCCCTCAGGCCATGAGGGCGTCCAATCCTCGCGACCGACAGGCGCACGCTATTTGACGTCGACGATGTTCACGTGGACATCCTCACGGGCAATGGCATCCACCACGGTGCGCAACGCCTCCGCGGTACGTCCACGCCTACCGATCACTCGCGGGACATCATCGGGATGCACAATCACGTTGAGCGTGATTCCCCGTCGTCCGGAGCGTTCCGTCACCCGCACATCATCGGGATTGCGCACAATGCTGCGGACGAGAAACTCGACCGCGTCCAGCACCATGCTTACTTCTCCTCGGGAGCGGCGTCCGCCTCGGGTGCTTCAGTAGGTTCTTCCGCAGCGGCCTCTTTCTCCGGCGCATCTGCAGCAGGCTCTGACTGTTCTGCGGCCTCAGCTTCCGCTTTCGCCTTGGCCTCTTCTTCTGCCTTGGCCTTCGCTTCTTCTTCCGCAGCCTTACGCGCAGCTTCAGCCTTCGCAGCAGTAGCTGCCTTTACCTTCTCTGCCTCTGCCGCAGTCGCTTTAATCTTCTCTTCGGCAGACATCTTCTCGGCAGGGGCCTTGACCGTGGACTTCGCGCCCTTCTCGCCCTTGAAAGTGCCCCAATCGCCAGTGAGCGTCAGCAACTTCTTGACCTGCTCACTTGGCTGCGCGCCCACTCCGAGCCAGTACAGCGCGCGCTCAGAATCAATCTCAATGAACGAGGGATCGCTGGTGGGGTGGTACTTACCGATCTCTTCAATGGCGCGGCCGTCACGCTTCGTGCGACCATCCATCACGACAACCCGGTAAAAAGGTGCCTTCTTTTTTCCAAAACGCTTCAAACGAATTTTTACAGCCATAGCTGCGCTATCTCCTTGGTATTCGGTATGAGCCGGGCACCGGTGGCGCCTAGCAAGACGAATAGCCCTCGCACACATGACGACGACCAGCCACTGATTCTGCCAGATATTCGGGTGTAAAGAAAACCCGCCGGTTTGTCACCACGCAAACGCTTCGCGGTGAATACGCGACTGTGGCACACCCGCAGCGCGGGCATCCTTTTCCACCTCATCGGCCCACGAAAGCGGACCACAGATGTAGACATCAGTCTGGTCAGGATTGCGTACTAGCGCGTCCATGGTGACCTTGTGTTCACGACTACCCCAGGACTCGCCACGGGGGCCAGAGAGTACATGGAGATCGGCCCCATTCTTCCTCGCAAGCTCCGTGACTTCCTCCACAAGAGGCGCTTCGTCTTGATTGCGGATGCGGAACACCACAGTGGTCTGATCATCTGGGCTCCGTGCCTCAAGCAAGGACCGAATGGGAGTGATACCGATACCTGCGGCGATCAGGAGCATATGAGTGCCGCTGCTGGCCCGGTTCGTGAACCGACCGAGAGGTCCCTCTATCAGAACTGGCGTGCCCACGGGAATGTCCCGAACCGACGCAGACCCATCTCCCGAAGGCTTCACAGTAATCCGCAAGGAATCATGAGGAGCTGCCGAGAGTGAATATGGATGCGCCTGTGTGTAATGGCCCGGAGCGAGGAATCTCCACAAGAAAAATTGCCCCGGTTCCGCTTTCCATCTCTCCATTCCTGCGCCCCCCACGGTGACCGTCGTGGAACCATCAGGTTCATGCCGTACCGCGGTGACCCGTGGGCGAGTTACGAAATACAGCCACACTGGGCGCACTAGCCGGTAGAACAGCAACGAACCGAAGGCAATCACATAGAGAGTCAGCCACATGGTCGCGTTCGGGTGAGTAAGAAAAGTCGTTCCGTGCAGAAACTGGTGAGGGATCGCGGCTGCCGCACCCACATAGACCAGTAGGTGCACGGTGTGCCAACGCTCATAGCGCCACCGGCGTCGCACCGCCACCAACGACGTCACCAAGATCACCAAAAACACGGTGAGCGCCATCTGTGCGCCCAGCATCCAGACCCCTACATCACCCCACGAAAGCGTGACGTCCACAACAGAACGGGAGCTGTACCACGCGGTCATCGCCGTAATCAGTAGCCAGTGCGTGATCATCCCGATGATGGCCCAACGCCCTAACCGCGTGTGCGCCACCATGGCGCGGTCGTGCCCCAAGGCACGTTCTATCCATGGGGCACGAGAGGCCAGTAACACTTGAGTAAGCATCGCCACCGCCGCGAGAATCCCTGCGGCTCGCCCTGCGGTGTAGACGTAATCAAGAGGCTCAAAGATGAGCAAGCCCCCTTCGCGGAGCATCAGCCCCACGGCACCAACAGAGACCACCCAATACAAGGCGTACAGGCCGCGCCTCCACCAAATTGCACGCGCGGCTACACGGCGGTGGTGCGGCATTTCAGTACGGGTATCCATGGCCTGACCACTCCCTCACAAAACTGAGCCTGAGGCAACTATCGCACGTCTCTCACGGTGCCGCGCAGAATCACCGCGCGGGGATGGCTCAAGGCACGAATATCTACCCGTGGGTCTTCGTCAAAAATCACCACATCGGCTGAAGCCCCCTCACCCAGCGATTCCACCCCCAGGAATTCCCGCGCACGCCAGGTTGCCGCAGCGACAACATCTGGCGCGGGAATATGCGCACGCACGAGTTCTTCCGCCTCCGCAGCAATCATTCCGTGACCAATCGTGCTGCCTGCGTCCGTGCCGAGAAATATCTGGACTCCGGCCTCCCACATAGCTCGCACGTGGGTGTATCGACGCTGATGCATGTCTCGCATGCGGGCTGCATAGCGAGGAAACTTCTGTTCCCCCTGAGCCGCAAAAGTCTCAAAATTTCCCACTTGGAGCAGCGTGGGGACTACCGGAATTCCGGAAGCCGCCGCACGTTCCATATGTGCGCCCGTCATCCCGGTGCCATGCTCAATGCAGTCGATTCCTGCGTCCAGGAGCCCATCCATTGCCTCCGTCGCAAATGTGTGTGCGGTGGCCCGAGCTCCGGCCGCATGCACTCGCTCACAAGCGGCCCGCAATACTTCTGTGTCCCATAAGGGAGCAAGGTCCGATTCGCTGCCTGCCGCACGGTCAATCCAGTCGGCAATGAGTTTGACCCAGCCGCTGCCTCGCCTGGCTTCTTCTGCCGCGGCCACTGCCAGTTGTGGCGGTTCCACCTCCCGTGCCAGGCCCGGCAGATATCGTTTCGGGCGAGCCAAGAACCTTCCGGCCCGCACGAGGCGCGGAAGGGCAGGCTCCTCATCCACCCACGCCGTATCGTCCACCGATCCCGCGTCACGAATCAGCAATACCCCAGCATCTCGGTTGCGCACGGCCTGCGCGCGGGCAACCTCACGGGTCACCGCCCCGCTGGCAGACACCCCAATATGGCAATGCATATCTACAAGGCCGGGAAACGCGAAACCATGGAGAGTGGGAACGTCAATGCGTCCGCGAGGACGTTCGAAAGTGACTTGGCCACCGACAATCCACGCTTCGGGATACGTGTGTTCTGCATCCGCAATGATGCGTCCCGTGAGGTGGGCCGTCGCCTCCACTGCTAGGGGTTCTCTCCCATGTCAGCGGGATTCCAGGGAGCTTCCTGGTTCACGCCAAAGGCGCTGCCGGCAGTCGCAACACCGGCAGCCTTGCGCGCTGCTTCTGCCTCTTGCTGAGCCCGCTTTGCTGGATTGCCGCTCTTGCCTGCTTTACGTTTTTTGTTCTTCTTGGAT
>WTKG01000162.1 GCA_011524475.1 Demequinaceae bacterium | reverse complement strand
TGTCGCGACGCCGCTGAAAACGGTCTTCCAAGGATTCGAAAAACCCTTTCCCCGGAGCCTTTCCCGATGGCGCAGACGACGCGTCCGCGCGAGAGGTCTTTTTTTGAGAGTTCTTCTGTGGCGAAAACAATGCCCACACCACCACGCCCAGCATGAGCGCAAAACCTACGATTCCCACGACCGGCTGTTGAAGAATGGAGCTCACCACGAGGATGACCAGTCCACCCAAGACGCCAGCAACGGCTAGCACGACGCGGCTCGACGAACGCCGCCCAGCCGACAAAGATTTCTTTAACGAGGGGTCCGCGTCAAGATCGCGCTCCATTTGTTCCAGAACGCGCTGTTCGTACTCCGACAGGGGCACGTCAACCTCCACTCCCAGTGAATACTGCTCTAAGGATAAGCGCCCCCGCCCCTTATGGGTACCACAACTCGGTAGAAAAGCGAAACGGGAGCCGCTCACACGAGCGACCCCCGCACGCGGAGATGATTGGTTTACAGAGGACGTACGTTCTCTGCCTGAGGACCCTTAGGGCCTTCCGTTACCTCGAACTCGACGCGCTGCGCCTCATCGAGGGTCTTGTAACCATCAGACTCGATAGCTGAATAGTGGACGAAAACGTCCTGTCCGCCACCATCTTGAGCGATGAAGCCGAAGCCTTTTTCAGCGTTGAACCACTTCACAGAACCCTGTGCCATTGCTATTTCTTTCCTTACTGTTTTCCCCTGAAGGGGATTCCGGCAACCGGACAGTGCGCCCGGTAGTGCTGCCGCAATGCTTGTGGTTCTTTCGGCCCGCCTCGGGCGAGGCAACTTCCCCGCATGCCTACTGCAACCCCACTAGTGTGACATGGATTTACGACGAACCGGGGTAGTTTCCGTCCCTGTCTGCCAAGAATCGCTCAAATTCGGCGCCAATTTCGTCTGCTGTGGGGATTTTTCCGTCTTCAGGCATCACTCCATCACGTGCAGCCGCCATCGCGTCATACTGTTCTTCCAAGGCTGCGATGAGAGCTTGGATGTCCTCAGACTCCTCTGCCTGACGGCCAATTTCTTCATCCGCGCGGTCAATAGCTTCTGCAAACCCATCCACGTCAAGTTGAAGTCCGGTCAGCGCACTCACCTCTTCTAGGGCACGCCTGGCGGCGTGAGGGTAATGGCTCTGGGCTAGGTAGTGAGGAACGTGCACGGCCGCATTGGCAGCGTTACCTCCCGCCTCACCCAAGCGGTACTCCAAGAGATTTTGAGCGCTTCCGGGAACCGTGATAGATCCAAAAATTGGAGGGTTCGCAGGGAGGGCATCCGGATCAGTGCCGTGCACGGTCACCAATAGTGGCCTGGTGTGCGGAGCCGCCATGGGAATCCCGTGAGCACCCACCGTGATGTCCACGCCCAACTTGGTGATAATCGCCATGACATCAGTGACGTACTGCTCCCACAACACGTCGGGTTCCGAACCATGCAATAACAGGTACGGGCGCCCAGCCTGATCGCGCATCATGTCTACGTGCAGGGCCGGCGCGTCATACGACTCCCACTGATTCACTTGAAACACCATTTCCGGGCGCCGTGAACGATAGTCAATGAGGCGATCCACATCGAAAGACGCCACTCGTACAGGCTCGGCATCTGCTAGCAAATGCTCCACACATAACCGGCCGGTATGACCCGCGTCGATGAAGCCCCGCAAGGACTGAATCATGACCACCGGATCGTGACGCTCTTCCTCCGCCTGGGCAGCAGCCCATGCCGCAACCCCTTCGGGGTCCCAGGTCACAAGCGAGGTATTCATCCCGCTTATTCTCGCATGTCTCTCCGCCCCATTTCTGTACATGGAGGCTCACGACGCTACGCGCTTGGCATAATGGATGGTCGATTTTTCTCTCCCCTGGAGCACCTATGGCTGAAGAGCAAGAAATTGCCGCCGAACAGACCGTAATTGATGTGCTGTATGAGCGACTCGATGCTGTGCGCGCCGAAGCTGTGACGCGGCTGGCTCAGGTGCGCAAAGAGGGGCCCACGGGGTCACCTCAAAATCGATCGGAACGAGATGCGTTCGCCACGTTGTACGAAGACCGCATTGCGCAATGCGACGCGGTAGAAGATCGCCTGTGCTTTGGCCGGCTCGATAGAGCCTCCGGCGAGAACATGTATGTCGGGCGCATTGGTCTTTCTGACACGTCGCACGTTCCACTGCTCACCGACTGGCGCGCTCCCGCTGCCGCCGCGTTCTATGCCGCGACGGCAGCCCAGCCTGGAGACGTGGTGAATCGACGCCACATCACGACATCCGCACGGACCGTCACTGCGGTGGAAGATGACGTTCTGAATGTGGAGGCTCTCGACGATTCCACCGGGTCTCAACTTTCCGGAGAGGGCGCCCTGCTTGCCTCACTAGGCAAACGTCGCACCGGCCGGATGGGTGACATCGTCGCCACCATTCAGGCAGAACAGGATGCGGTAATACGTGCTCCGCGCGAGGGTGCTCTGGTGGTGCAAGGGGGGCCAGGCACTGGAAAAACCGCTGTTGCGCTCCATCGAGCCGCCTATCTCATGTACCACCATCGCGCACAATTGGAACGCTCCGGGGTTTTGCTTATCGGACCATCGCCTGAGTTCCTCGCATACATTGACCATGTGCTGCCCTCCCTGGGAGAAACAGGCGCTGTCAGCACAACCATCACTGGCCTCGTACCCGGTATTACTGCCTCCGGGCGCGAAAGCGACGAGGTTGCTCTTCTCAAAGGTCACGAGCAGATGGCGCGGGTGATCCGTGCTGCAGTACGCGAACGCGCCCGGTTACCTCAAGAAGATGAACACCTCACCATTGAGGGCAGAAGCATCACCATCAAGCGCTCGGATATCGCGGACGCACGTGCGAAAGCGCGTCGTGACTCACGGAGTCACAATCGTGCCCGTGCGACGTTTGTGTCCGCAGTGGTGTCTCGCCTCGCGGATCAGTTCGTTGCGCAACTCTCGGAACGAATCGACGAAGACGACCGGCGCGATATCGAACGAGACATCCGTGATCACCCTCGTGTCCGAACCGTTCTCAACTTGTGTTGGATGCCCATGACTCCGCAACGCCTCCTGGAGGACCTGTTCGACCGGCCAGAACTTCTCGCCCACTGCGCACCACACCTGAGCGCCACACAGCGGGCCTTGCTTCACCGCCGCCGTGGTTCCGCATTGACGGACGCAGATGTGCCGCTTATCGATGAAGCAGCAGAATTACTTGGCGAAATGCCAGGCTCCCACCCCCGCGCGCGTGGTGGAGTAAGCGCCGAGGAGCGAGAATACGCTCGCCGAGTCATCTCCGATATGGGTGTATCTGGAATGGTGAACGCAGAGGACCTAGCCTCCCGGATGGCTGCATCTGACTCTCGTGGGACTGTGGCCGAACGCGCCTCGCGTGATCGGAAGTGGACATACGGCCACGTCGTGGTGGACGAAGCCCAAGAACTTTCCCCCATGGCGTGGCGCATGCTCGTGCGCCGCTGCCCCAGCCGGTCATTCACCATCGTGGGCGATGTTGCACAGGCTTCTGCTGCTGCTGGAACCCGTTGGTGGCCAGAGACAATGGATCCACTGTTTGGTGAGCAGTGGACGTTGCGGGAACTGACCGTCTCCTACCGGATTCCTGCGGAAGTGGCCCAGGTCGCGACGTCCTTCGCTGTTGCCGCAAAACTGCCTGCCTCCGCTATGACCGCTGCACGTTCCATTCCTGAATCGGTTGCGATCACTCGCACGCAGCCAGGGGACCCCACGGGGCGAGAGGCAACGCTCTCGTCCCACACAGAACTTACCCATCTCTTTGCGGGGGGCACGATTGCTGTGATCGTCCCTCAAGACCGTCTCGAGCACTGGCGCAACGAACTCCCTACACACGTATCACTCGTAGGGGCACGCGATGCCAAAGGCCTGGAATTTGATGCGGTTATCGTCGCCGAAACTCACTTGTTTGCATCCGCCTCTGACCTCTTCGTGGCCCTGACACGTCCCACTCATCGACTTGTAGTGATAGACAGCGACGGTGTGCCTGAAGGGGTGGAAATACCCACTTCTTACACTTCTTGACACGGGCCGTTGCCAACAATGGCCAACCCTGCCAAGTCACCGCCCGCCCAGTCGTCGCGCTCCTGATTGGAAGGGTGCATGAGCTGCGTGGGATCATCCACATGCCCTAATCCCACTACATGCCCAAGCTCGTGCATGATCACGGCACGCGCAATCGACTCACCACCGTTACGCGTCAAGAGCGTTGCGATGTCCACTGCATCGAGAATCACGACTCCAGAGGTGAGATAGCGCTGGTCCCCATACGCGCCCGTGACCGCACTT
>WTKG01000181.1 GCA_011524475.1 Demequinaceae bacterium | reverse complement strand
CTACGTAGGCTCCCAGGGTGGCACCAATAATCATTTGTCCCTGCGCACCGATATTGAACAAGCCTGCCCTGAACCCCACTCCCAGGCCCAAACCCGCCAAAATCAATGGCGTGGAAATGGTGAGCGTCTCAGTAAACGGCTTGAACATGGCCGCCACCGACCGAGCCTGCGGATTAAAGATTGCTCCCCGGAAAATTGCCTCGTAGGTGTTAGCTACCACTGTGCCTGCGGCAGCGAAGAAGGCTCCTGGATCGGAGCCGAACGACCGGGCCGCCTGCGCGACTTCCTCATCCGCAAGAATCGTGAGGATGTTGGCAACAATCAATGCTGCCGCGATAGCCAGCACCACCACGATCCAGGTGGACTGGGTGATACCTACCAAGAGGGCGCGCCAGCGCGCCCGGGAGTTGCGCTCGTGCTTCTCCTCAGCAGACATATCCGTGGGGCTCATGCAACGTCCGCTAACTCTCCACCGGCCATGAGAATACCGAGATCGTCGCGATCGGTATCCGGGGACACAATGTCCATAATCTGGCCTTTATGCATCACCGCGATACGGTCCGCCAGCGCATACACCTCATCAAGTTCTGACGACACAATCACCACCGCAACGCCAGAATCACGCACCTCGATGATGCGTTTATGCACAAATTCAATCGAACCCACGTCAAGCCCACGAGTGGGATTGGAGGCGATGAATAACTTCAAATCTCGCGTCACCTCTCGCGCCACCACAACCTTCTGTTGGTTCCCTCCCGAGAGAGAACGAGCAGTGGCCTCAATGCTGGTAGTCCGCACGTCAAATTCCTGGACAAGACGCTCAGCATTCTCCGCAATAGCCTCGTGACGCAACGCAAGTCCAGACGAGAATTGCGGTTGATCGTGAAGGTCCAGCACTAAATTTTGCGCAATCGTAAAGGTGCCTACTACCCCGTCTTGAGTGCGATCCTCCGGCACAAAGCCCACACCGGAGAGCCGCACCTGTTTGATGCTGCGACCCACAACATTTTCTCCGGACAAAAGAATCGAGCCGGAAGCGGGAGTGATCAACCCCATAAGCGCTTCCGTCAGCTCTGTTTGCCCATTGCCTTGCACACCTGCAATTGCCAGCACCTCTCCTGCCCGCACATCAAAACTCGCTGAGTCCACCCGTACCACGTCATGGCGGTCCACGACTGTGAGGTCAGATACCTCTAGTGCCACCTTGCCCGGTTTTGCGGCATCTTTATCGACTGCCATGGACACATCTCTGCCGACCATCATGGAGGCGAGCGTTTCTTTGCTATCCGTGGGTTGGGCGGTGCCCACCACTTTTCCGCGACGGATCACGGTGATGACATCCGCGACTTCTTGCACTTCACGCAACTTGTGGGTAATCAACACGACGGCCGTGCCAGCTTTCGCCAATTCGCGCACAATCTCAAGAAGCTCGTCCGTCTCCGCCGGAGTCAGCACTGCTGAGGGTTCATCGAGAATCAAAACTTTCGCGTCACGCGACAGGGCCTTGATGATCTCCACACGTTGCTGGGCGCCCACCGGAAGATCTTCGATGAGCGCATCCGGGTCAATATCAAAACCAAAGCGATCGCTGAGTTCGCGCACCCGTGCGCGCGCCTGCTCAAAGTCAAGGAGTGGACCACGACCTTGCATCGGCTCGTGCCCGAGCATCATGGATTCCGCCACCGTAAAAACAGGAACAAGCATGAAGTGCTGGTGCACCATTCCTACCCCAGCAGCCATGGCGTCTCCGGGACCGTCAAAATCGACCGGGACGTCATCGAGAAGTATCTGCCCTTCATCGGCGTCGTAAAGGCCAAAGAGGACGTTCATGAGGGTTGATTTACCCGCACCGTTTTCCCCCAAGAGGGCATGGACCTGACCTTCTTCTACCACCAGGTCAATGGAATCATTCGCGGTGAAATCTCCGAAACGCTTGGTAATGCCTCGAAGCTCGAGTTTCACCGCATTCCTCCTTGCCTTGCGTTCAGGGCAGTTGTACCACCTCAGTCAAGCACGAGGGGCGCGTCGCAGTCCATGCGCGCGCCCCTCGGCTTATGTGACTAGCACTTAGCCAGCGTCAATAGTTCCATCGATGATGCCTGCTTCGATAGCACTCACATCAGTGTCGAGAGCAGCAACGCCCACACCACCGTTTTCGAGTGTGCCCAGGTACGGAGCGTTCGAGAAGCCCTCACCTGTGGCAGTTTCAGAAATGACATCGAACACGGCAGGCTGCATGTTCTTGAGAATCGACGTGTAGATCACGTCAATGTACTCAGGGGCAGTCTCACTCCAGTCGGAGTCCACACCGATGATCTGAATTCCTGCTTCTTCGGCAGCAGCAGCAGCACCCAGACCGACAGGTCCAGCAACGGGCAGCACGATGTCTGCACCCTGCTCGATGAAGCCCTCAGTGATGGACTGTCCTACTGTCTGGTCTTCAAAACCGCCACTGAAGGAACCGTCTGTGCCATCCCATCCCAGCACAGCGACCTCAGTGCCGTTTTCTTCGTTGTAGTAGTTCACTCCGGCAAGGAAGCCATCCATAAACACTGTCACCGGAGGAATCGGAATTCCACCGAAAGTTGCAACTGTTCCTGTGGCGGTGTCACCAGCAGCGGCGTAACCGGCAAGGAACGCTGCCTCGTTGGTGTTGAACAGCAACGGCTTCACGTTGTCAATCGGCTCGTCGTACGCGAAGTCAATAATCGCGAAGTTCACGTCCGGGTTCGCGGCGGCAGCTTCAGCCGTGGCGTCACCGAGCAGGAAGCCCACGGTGATGATCATGTCGCAGCCATCAGCAACGAGCGCGTCAATGTTCGGCGCATAGTCGTCACCACTGGAAGACTCCGCTGTCGCAATTTCGATACCAAGTTCGTCCCTGGCCTGTTCAAGCCCAGCAAATCCAGCCTGGTTAAAGGACTTGTCATCAAAACCGCCAGCGTCAGAGACCATACAGGCCTTGTAGTCAACGGATGCTGCGCTCGCCGACGGTTCGGTGTCGTCGGTGGTGGAACACGCAGCGAGTACAAGGGCGGTGGCAGATACCAGGGCCCCTCCACGCAGAACTTTCTTCATACGTTCCTCCTATGTATTTATGAAGACTGGCCTTCGGGAAGCTCCTTCGAGCCAGGTCCTTTCATGCTATTACTGGGCGTCGCATATGACACCTATAAAAATCACATTCGCCCCCGCGGGAGATAACGTTTTGGTATCGACTCGTCACATCAGTCGCTCGTATGCCACCCGCACCTGTTGAGCCGCATGCTGAGATACCACCAACAGTGCCTCGTCGGTGTCTACCACCACCACATCGTCAAGCCCCACCACAGCCACAGGCTTCGTTCCCCCCACCACTGTGAGATTCTTGGAATCCACCGGAACAACCGGCTCAGAACGGTGTGAGGTACGCACCTCGAAAGCATCCGGGGTCATCAACTGAGCGAGCGAGGCGAAATCGCCCACATCATGCCAGTCCCATGAAGCAGGGACCACCGCAATTCCTCCTTCAGCGGCAACCGGTTCAGCAATGGCGAAATCAATAGCTATCCGTGTCAAGCCATCCCATTCTTGCTCCACCACCGCATCGCGAGCATCTGTATCCCATGCCTCAGCAATGCGGCGAAGCGCATCATGCATACGCGGGTGGAGTCTTTCCAGATGCCCCAAAAGCACATCTGTCCGCATCACGAACATTCCGGCGTTCCACAAGTACGTTCCTGCGTCCATGTACTTCTGAGCGGTCCCCGCATCAGGTTTTTCAGTAAACGCAGTGACATTCAGGAGCAGATCCGCCACGTCATTGCCCGCCACAACAGCACGGTCCACCTGGATGTACCCAAAACCGGACGATGGCGAGGTCGGCACGATGCCGACCAAAACAATCTTTCCGGCACGGGCACCCTCAATAGCCGTACGTATAGTCGCCTGAAATGCGGCGACATCCGTCACCACATGATCTGCCGCAAAAGATCCCATGACACGCGGCCCGTGACGCTTTTCGAGCACTGCAGCCGCGAGCCCAATGGCTGCCATGGAATCCCGTGGGCTGGGCTCCGCCACTATCGCGTTCTCGTCTATGTCTGGAAGTTGCTGGCGAACGGCCTTCACATGAGCGCGCCCCGTCACGACCATCACCTCGGCTGCGAGCCCACTCATGCGGGCACATGTGTCGTGAATCAGGCTAGTCCCGTCACCCCGAACATCGAGTAAGAACTTGGGCGCACTCGGTTGCGATAGCGGCCATAACCGAGATCCCATACCCCCGGCAGGCAGCACCGCCGTGAAATCAGGCACTGGTTCAGGTTGAGCGTCCCTACCGTTCATCCCTCAAGACTAGAATGAGCAACGTAAAGA
>WTKG01000118.1 GCA_011524475.1 Demequinaceae bacterium | reverse complement strand
GCTGCAGGCGATTTATGTTCCGGCGGATGACTACACCGACCCCGCGCCTGCAACTACATTCGCGCACTTGGATGCCACCACGGAGCTCAGCCGTGAGATTGCGTCGCGTGGGTTGTATCCGGCGGTAGACCCGCTTGCTTCTACCTCACGTATTTTGGACCCCCGCTATGTGGGTAAGGATCATTACGAGGTGGCTACTGCGGTGAAGCAAATCTTGCAGCGCAATAAAGAATTGCAGGACATCATTGCCATCCTCGGTGTGGACGAGCTGTCCGAGGAAGACAAGATTATTGTGGCCCGGGCGCGCAAAATCCAACAGTTCTTGTCACAGAACACCTACATGGCAACGCAGTTCACGGGCGTTCCCGGCTCTACGGTGGAGCTATCCGAAACGATTGAAGCCTTTGGTGGAATCGTCGAGGGTACCTACGACCACATTGCGGAGCAGGCCTTCTTCAACATTGGTGGCCTGGAGGATCTGCACAAGAACTGGGATCGCATCCAAAAGGAGATCGGCTAAGTGTCGCTCACTGTGCAGATTGTTGCCCCGGACCGGGAGCTCTGGTCCGGCGTAGCAGAGCGGGTGACCGCGCCTAGCGTGGATGGCGAGATCGGCCTCCTGACGGGCCATGAACCCCTTCTTGCGCTTATGCGCCCGGGGGTGCTGCGCATCGTGCGCCCGGGGGATGAGCCGTTGCATGTAGATGTGACGGGAGGGTTCATCTCTTTCGACCATGACGCCGTGACGATCGTGGCCGACACGGAAGAAGAGATCGGGAAGTAGACGTGCGAGTCGTCATCGCTCGATGTGAGGCGGCATATTCAGGGCGGCTTAACGCATACCTTCCGGTGGCTGTGCGCACGATTTTGGTGAAAGCCGACGGCTCTGTCTTGCTCCACAGCGATGGAGGCTCCTACAAGCCTCTCAACTGGATGTCGCCTCCGTGTACTTTGAGGGAACTCCCGCTTGACGATGCCGATACCAGTGCGGGGATATCCGCCCGATGGGTGGTCCAACATGACAAATCAGATGATCGTCTAGAGATCACCCTCCATGAAGTGATTGCCGATACCACTCATGAGCTTGGGGAGGATCCCGGACTCATCAAGGATGGCGTGGAAGCTCATCTACAAGAACTCCTTGCCCAGCACGTAGGGATGCTGGGGGAGGGGTACACATTGGTGCGTCGTGAATACCCCACGGCTATCGGGCCAGTAGACATTCTCGCTCGTGATGCCCATGGCGGTGCTGTTGCAGTCCAAATTAAAAGACGCGGAGAAATTGACGGAGTAGAACAACTCACGCGTTACCTCGAACTTCTGAATCGGGACCCATTATTGAGCCCGGTGGAAGGAATATTTGCTGCGCAAGAAATCAAGCCGCAAGCACGTACTCTTGCCGAAGACAGGGGGATCCGCTGTGTGGTGCTTGATTATGAACACATGCGCGGAGCCGACACCGGTGCGGACCGGCTTTTCTAGCGCGCGAGTCCACGTGCCTGCTGCTGTGAT
The DNA here is from genome assembly GCA_011524475.1 of Demequinaceae bacterium. Taxonomy (GTDB): domain Bacteria; phylum Actinomycetota; class Actinomycetes; order Actinomycetales; family Demequinaceae; genus WTKG01. Next base: position 2,850 of record WTKG01000118.1, on the reverse strand, counting down.
GATGCCGTCGTGGTGCAGTAGGATTCTGGGGCACGGACGTCCCACTACTTGCCTCGGAGGCATCACGTTGTGAAGAAGCAGATTCGTCTCAACCTGATTTTTCACACCTCTGGGAGACACGACGCAGGGTGGAAAACCTTTGACGACCCCACCACCTTGGTGGATGACGTTGACCATCAAATCGCTTATGCGAAATTGGCTGAAGAGGCTAAATTCGACGCGATTTTCTTACCTGATACCCCCGCGGTCTTGAGTAAAAGTTTCCTGCGGAAACCTCGCCGTGGCCTTGACCCTGCTGTGTTGCTTTCTGCGATTGCGAGGGAGACTACACACTTGGGTCTCATCTCCACCGCCTCCTCTCTTTACGGCCACCCCTATTTTGTTGCGCGTTCGATTGCCAGCCTGCACCACGTGAGCAAAGGTCGGGCGGGTTGGAACATCGTCACGAGCCAAGATGACGAAACCCTGGAAGCACTGGGCTTACCGGCCGGGTCTCAACTGGATCGCGACACCCGCTACGAAAGGGCTGCGGAGTTTGTAGAAATCGTGACCGGGTTGTGGGACTCACTTCCTACGAGCGCCATTACCGCGGACCGGGAGAACGACATTTACATTGATCCGTCGTTGGCGCATCCCGTGGACGCGCAGGGAAAGCACTTCAGTTCCCATGGAGTGATGCAAATGACGGGCCGCTATGAAGGCCAACGTCCGGTGCTTTTTCAAGCGGGCATTTCTCCTCACAGCCGCAAGTTCGGCTCTAAATATGCAGATGCGCTGTTTACCTCCCAGCCCAACCTGGAACATGACCGTAAGTTCTATGCAGAAGTCAAAGGCTACGCAGAGAAATACGGACGTAATCCGGATCACCTGCTCGTGCTTCCCGGGCTTTATGCCGTGGTGGGGGACACGGTGGAACAGGCGCGCAAGGCCAAGGCGGAAATCGACGAGATGATGGACATGGGTTTCCTGCTTAACCTGCTGTCCAGGCAAATCGGGATCCCCGTCGAAGAACTAGATCCGCACAAACCTTTGCCCGTGGAGCTATTCGAGACAATCCCCACCGATGACGAAGTGATCCAATACCGTCGCAACGACATTGGTGGAGTGGCGCAAGCACATGGCTTTACGGTCAAGCAGTTGGTGCATCACAACCTCACTCGCGGGCAGCGCACCGTGTTTGGAACTCCGGAACAGATAGCAGACACGATCGAGGAATGGGCAGATACGGGTGTTGGCGACGGGTTTAACGTGAACGCCCACGTCCAGCCTGCCGGTGTAGAGCGTTTCAAGGACGTCATTACAGAACTTCACAACCGTGGGCGCTACCGCTCTGAGTACGAATACTCCACATTCCGAGAAAATTACGGACTTCCCCTACGGTAAATCGAGCCAGCCCTGCGCGAATCGTGGGGGTAGCGCAATGGTGGGTTTTTTGGAAAGCACGGTGCTGGGCTCGTAGAATGTTCCCATGCCCCGTCGTGCCCCCCTCAAAAGGCCGTATAGCGCGCCGCATCCAGAACTTGATGTGGAGCGTCTCATGACAGGTGGGCCTTCACGGATAATGTCTGGCCCTCGCGGTGAGGAATATCACGTCGCAACGTCTCGTGACAGTGATAAGTCGTACACTTGCCCGGCGTGCAGCCAAACTATTGCCCCGCGAGTAACCCACATCGTGGCGTGGGCAGTGGATTCCCTCATGGGCCGTGAGGCAGCACAGCGGGATCGTCGTCACTGGCACACCACGTGTTGGGAAACGTTTGGGCGCACACGTGGCTGATATCCCGGGTGATGTTATCGATATCCGTTCGTCTACCGTGCTACCTGCGGTGCGCGAAGAGATTGAGTTCACTACAGCGGACGGTGTCACCTTGGTGGGCGAACTGGCCTTGCCTGCTTCGGGAACCATTGAGGCTACCCTGATCACCCTCCACCCATTGCCGACGCATGGTGGTTACATGGACTCGCACATCTTCCGCAAGGCCGCCTGGCGTTTGCCGCACCTTGCCGATGTTGCCGTGCTGCGGTTCAACACTCGCGGAACTTCGTCTCCGCGAGGAACCTCACAAGGGGCTTTCTCGGAAGGAATAGGCGAAGCAGAAGATGTGCGTGCGGCTGTCGCGTTTGCTGCGGCACGTCAATTGCCGAATCGCTGGCTGGTGGGATGGTCGTTTGGGACAGAGCTCGCGCTTATGCATGGAGCAGACCTTGATGTGGAGGGAGCAATTCTGCTGTCGCCACCGATGCATCGTGCCGGTCCGGACAACCTCGATATGTGGCATCGCACAGGCAAACCTGTGCTGGCTCTGATTCCTGAACATGATGATTTTTTGCCGCCTGCTCAGGCCCGGGAAGCCTTTCAATTGTTGCCTGACATGACGATGGTGGTAGTACCAGATGCCAAGCACCTCTGGGTGGGAGAAAAATTTGTGCGGATAGTCTTGAACGAAATTGTGGAGCGCGTCGCACCCAGCCGCGCACCTATTCCTACGTACATCGAATCGAACAAGGAAGTGATGTCATGACCCCTGCGAATATGGACCACCCAGTGGTGGCTATACGGGCGGATATTCCGGCAACGCAGGAAGACCCTGGAACCCTGACTGCCCTTCCCGTGGTGCTCCTCCACGCCTATCCCCTTGATGGCTCTATGTGGGATGCCGTGATTGCAGAAATTGAGCGCAGACGTGGAGGTCGTCCCCGCGTGATTGTGGTGGACTTACCTGGATTTGGGCACAGCCCACACCCTCACGGGGTGGATCCTCATTTAGGGATAGTGGCCGATGCCGTCGTTGCTGCCATTGCGGATCACACGGGAAGTTCCCGAGCAATCTGGGTGGGGTGTTCTATGGG
>WTKG01000010.1 GCA_011524475.1 Demequinaceae bacterium | reverse complement strand
ACATGGAGCCGATGACCGACGAAAACTGGCGCCGGCTTGACCCCGTGCAGGTGGCCACGGACCTTGGTTTTGAGGGGACGACCGAAAACTCTATTGATGGAACGTCGTCGCGTGACGTCGTCGCTGAGTGTGTGTGGGTGTGCGCGATGACGGCTGTTGACGTGTCTCGCCTTGCGGAAGACGTGATCGCCTGGGTCACCCCAGAATTTGGGTACGCCCAGATAGCAGACGAATACTCCACGGGCTCCAGCATCATGCCGCAAAAGAAGAATCCGGATATTGCGGAATTGGCGCGGGGAAAGGCCGGGAGGGTCGTGGGCAATCTTGCCGGCTTGCTGGCAACGCTCAAAGCCATGCCTTTGGCATACAACCGGGATCTGCAAGAAGACAAAGAGCCTGCTTTCGATTCCCTCGATACATTGCAGCTCGTGCTTCCGGCCTTTACGGGCATGGTGCGCACCATGACCTTTGATGTGGAGGTGTGTGCACAGCGCGCCAGTGCCGGGTTTGCGCTCGCGACAGACGTGGCGGAGTGGCTTGTCCGGCAGGGAGTTCCCTTCCGTGATGCGCATGAAATAGCAGGTGCGTGTGTGCGAGAGTGCGAAAAAAACCGGATTGAACTTCATGACTTAAGTGATGACGAACTCGTGGGTATATCTGCGCACCTCACACCACAGGTGCGGGAGGTGATGTCTGTGTCGGGGGCGATCGCGGCGCGTGACGGAGCAGGAGGTACGGCTCCGGTGCGCGTAGCAGAACAGGTCACTGCGGCTCGCGCACGGGTGCAGCATTTCCGTTCGTGGATTGCCGCGCAGTAAGCGCCTAGGCTCGCTGTGGGCAGGCTCCTCGCAGGTGGTTCTTCCGGTTGGTAGGGCTATTTCTTTGGAGCCTTTTTCACGGGCTTCTTCGCGGTCGTGCCGCTGTTGCGTGAAGAAGAAGGTTTCTTGGCGCTGCGGGCACTCGACTTCGCGGCGGAAGTGCGCGCCGCGGGGCTCGCCACTGCCTTCGAGGGGGGCACTGGCGTGCCGGTGACCACACTGTTGTGCGCGAACCTGCTCCACACCAACAAGGTGAGCAACAAAGAAAAGCCGATCATGGCGAAAGCGCTCGCGGTGGCAAACAAACGTCCCCACCCCGTGACACCACCAGGTTCATAGGCTTCGTCCCACACCTCGGTCAGGAGGTCTTCTGTCCCGGAGGAGAAAAAGTCTTGGATATCGCCGAGGCCGCTGTCGCCTTCGATTCCCTCCAGGCCCTCTAGATCTCCAAATTCATCAATGAAACTTCGGAGTTCCTCAGGGATTTCCACGTCATTAGGCAGGGTGAAGTCGTCACCTGCACCAGGGAATGAGTCAAGAACCTCGAAGGCTGTGATGTCTACGGAAGGGGGTTTCACAAAGTCCACAGCATCCCAGATCGCCAAGAGTCCAATGAGGAACGCCGTGACGCTGCCTACCAGCGCAGACCACAACGCTGCGGTACGAGTACGTGTCACGACAGTGGATTCCATGGGGTTCTCCTCATTTTTTGGGCCTGTCCCCACTGTAACCCGGATCAGCTCTACGCTGGGTGCATGAGGATCCCGTGCCCCGGCCGATAAGGCTCTCTGGTGCGGAGGCACTGGTGGAGCACGCTCTGCACTTACCTACGCCGTTCACGTTGCTCGTTGATGGCCCGGCCGGAGCGGGAAAAACAACTCTTGCACAGGGTGTGCGCCAAGAGTTCGCGGACACGGGCGTAGACGCACTTCTTCTGCACATGGATGACATGTATGAAGGCTGGGACGGTTTAGAAAGCGGCGTGGAATATGTGGTTCACAACGTTCTTGAGCCTTTACGCAGTACCGGTCGCGCCACCGTACTGCCGTGGAACTGGGATCTGGGCGCACGCGGTGCACCAATCAGCCTCACACCTGCTGACGTGATGATTCTGGAAGGGGTGGGTGCGGCCGCGACACAGGCGCGACCGTATGCAGACATGGTGGTGTGGGTGGATACCCCGCCAGACACCGCGCATGCGCGGGCCCGTGCTCGTCACGGGGGGAGAGATAACGGTCATCTGGGAGGGTGGAGGAAACGTCAAGAGGCACACTTCGCCCTACATGCCACTCGTCAGGCGGCGGATGTGATGGTGGTCGACCCGAGAATCCATACGTGAGTCATATGTCACGCATAGCGGTGATGTCTCGGCCTGGTTGCCCCCGCGAGACCTACTTCGCTGGCAGAATCGAACCATCATGAGCACCTCAATCTTTGACGACTTGATGTGGCGTGGTCTGATATCGCAGACCACCGGGGACGACGCGCTCCGCGAAGCTTTGGAAGCATCGCCTGTGACCGTGTACTGCGGCTTTGATCCCACTGCACCCAGTCTCCATATTGGCAACCTGGTGCAGATCCTGACGATACGGCGCCTGCAAGATGCAGGTCACTTACCTCTCTTAGTGGTGGGGGGAGCGACGGGTCTTATCGGGGACCCGAAAATGTCTGGTGAACGTTCTTTGAACGATACGACGGTGGTCTCTGAGTGGGCGGATCGGATCCGCGCCCAGATCGAGCCTTTCCTCCGTTTCGACGGTGATGCCGCTGCGCGCATGGTCAATAACTATGAGTGGACCAAGGACATCAGCGCTATTGGTTTGCTTCGTGACGTCGGTAAGCACTTTCGATTGGGCACGATGATCGGCAAGGAGACAGTGGCGCGAAGACTGGCTTCTGACGAGGGAATCAGTTATACGGAGTTCAGCTATCAGGTTCTTCAAGCGCTCGACTACCTGGAACTGTTTCGCAGATATGGATGTACGTTGCAGACCGGCGGCTCCGATCAGTGGGGAAATCTGACGGCGGGAACCGAACTCATCCGCAAAGCTGAGGGGGAGACAGTGCATGCGCTGGCTACCCCGCTGATCACCAAAGCTGATGGCTCAAAATTTGGAAAGACAGAGTCGGGCACCGTGTGGTTGGACCCACAGCTCACGAGTCCTTACGCGTTTTATCAATTCTGGGTGAATCAGGCCGACGCCGACGTCATCGGCTATCTCAAGGTCTTCACCTTTATAGGGCGAGATGAGATTGCGCGGCTTGAAAAATCAGTCGAAGACGCACCTTTCGCGCGGGAGGCACAAAAGACGCTTGCGCACGAGGTGACGGCACTGGTGCACGGTGAGGCGGCGGCGAAGGCCGCGATGACAGCTTCCGCAGCCATTTTTGGCCGTGCCGACCTGGACGGACTTGATGCGGCAACGCTGGAGGGTGTTGCGGCAGAAGTGCCTCATGCCGAACTGTCTGCAGGAGCCACGATTGTGGACGCTCTTGTAGGGACAGGGATTGCGCCTTCGAAATCTGCTGCGGTGCGCGCCATTAAAGATGGTGGCGCTTACCTCAACAATGTCGCAGTGGAAGACTCTGAATACGTGCTTGCTTCTGCCGATGCGATTGCCGCCGATTGGGCAGTGGTGCGGCGGGGAAAAAAGACAGTTGCACTCGTGCGCATCGCCCCTTAATGGGGTGCGCAACACGCCCGAGATCCTGCGATTTGACCAGGCGGCAAGAAAGCCGTAAGTTATCCCTCGCTGCCTGAAGGGAAGCACTTGACGGAGGACTGAAAAAGGCCACGGCAAGACCCTCAGACAGACCCTGTAATTTTTCACTGTGAGTGCCGTGCGCGCCCATGGCGAAAACCCGGTTACAGGGCCTCTGCCACGGCCATAGCGGGCACTGCGCGCGTTTTGACAGTGGGCTCACAGAGGAGTAAGTTAGACGGGTTGCCCCGAAACCGCCCGCGAGGGATGTTTCGGTGAGCGTCCGAAACTTGAGAACTCAACAGCGTGCCACATAGTCGATGCCAAATAACCTCCGGCATCTGGAAAGCCTTTGGGCTGACGGATGCAGGATTCCTTTGGTAACGAACAACGATGTCAGTGACATCTGTTCAACGCCATGATCAAAAATTTGACTCCTTCGGGAGTCACCGTGGTTTGGGTGCCGCTTCGCGGTTGCCCGTATAAACCTTTACGGAGAGTTTGATCCTGGCTCAGGACGAACGCTGGCGGCGTGCTTTACACATGCAAGTCGAACGATGAAGCCGGAGCTTGCTCTGGTGAATTAGTGGCGAACGGGTGAGTAACACGTGAGTAACCTGCCCCAGACTCTGGGATAACTTCGGGAAACCGGGGCTAATACCGGATACGCGACGAGATCGCATGATCATCGTCGGGAAAGAATTTCGGTCTGGGATGGACTCGCGGCCTATCAGCTTGTTGGCGGGGTAACGGCCCACCAAGGCGACGACGGGTAGCCGGCCTGAGAGGGCGACCGGCCACACTGGAACTGAGACACGGTCCAGACTCCTACGGGAGGCAGCAGTGGGGAA
>WTKG01000054.1 GCA_011524475.1 Demequinaceae bacterium | reverse complement strand
TTCAAGGACGCTGGGGCAACCGTGCATGTCATAGGTCCCCTGCAACGCAACAAGGCCGCCATTGCAGTGGAGTGGGCGCAGTGCGTGCAATCGGTTGATTCTCTTTCCCTGGCCGAAAGACTGAACCGCCTGTGCCTGGAGGCAGAGCGCACGATGGACGTGATGATTCAGGTCAATGTGTCGGGGGAAGAGTCCAAGCACGGCGTGATGCCAGACGAGGCGCGGGATATGGCTGTTGCCGCACAAGCCCTGCCGGCATTGTCGGCGACAGGCTTCATGACTGTCGGCCTTAACTCTCGTGTAGAAGAGGACGTCCGTGCCGGGTACGCACAACTGCGAGCCATCCGAGACCGTGTGCTGGTAGAAGCGGAATCGGGTCAGACCCCTGAACTACGTGACGCGTGGGAACTGAGTATGGGTATGTCACGTGACCTCGAATGGGCGATAGCCGAAGGCGCCACCATTGTGCGGCTTGGCACCGCGATCATGGGCGATCGCAATGCTCCCGCCTCGCCTCAGTAAGTATTGACACGCCTCCGGCTACCCTGAACGAGTGAGCGACGATTCTCAGCCCCACCCTTTTTCAGGTCCGGAGGAAGAAGGCGACGTCAGCGGGCGTTTGAACTGGGTCCGAGCCGGAGTGCTCGGCGCCAACGACGGAATCGTGTCCATCGCGGCACTCGTGGTGGGCGTCGCCGCGGCCACCACAGATGACACGGTGATCGCTACCGCTGGCCTCGCCGGACTCGCAGCAGGAGCCTTATCTATGGGCGTCGGTGAATATGTATCTGTCTCCAGTCAACGGGACGCAGAACAAGCCCAACTCGCGCGCGAACGGGTGTGGCAGGAAGCACGCCCCGAGTGGGAGCACGAACAATTGGTGCGCCTCAACATGGACACGGGCATGAGTGAAGACGTAGCCCGGGCGGCCGCCACCCAACAGATGGAACACGACGCCCTCGGGATCCACGCCCGCATGCACCTGGGGGTAGACCCCGACGAACTCACCAACCCGTGGTCCGCAGGTGCGGCAAGTCTGGTGGCTTTTACCGTGGGAGGTCTGGGGCCACTGCTCACAATTTTGTGGGGTCCGCTGGAATGGCGGGTAGGGCTGACATTCGCTGCCGTGCTTGGCGCACTTGCATTGACGGGCTGGCTGTCGGCGCGACTTGCCCGCTCCCCTAGGCCGCGCGCGATTGCCCGCAACATGATTGGGGGCGCCGTAGCCATGGTCATCACCTACGGAATCGGGGCGCTTGTAGGTGTCGCCGTCTAGCAGAATCTCCAGCCGCCCTTGCGGCTGCGGGAATACTGCTCAACTACTTTGCTGGCACTCCGGCGTGAATCAATCCGTAGACAAGGGCATCGGTCAGAGCTTCCCATGATGCCTCGATGATGTTGGGGCCCACCCCTACGGTGCGCCAGGTGCGCGCCACTTCGGGATCCGTGTCGGTGGTGGTGATGAGCACGCGCGTCACCGCATCTGTACCGTGGCTGGCATCCATGATGCGCACCTTAAAGTCGGTGAGTTCGAAACGATGGATGTCGGGGTAGAACTGCGCTACGGCACTGCGAAGCGCCTGGTCTAGCGCATTGACCGGGCCATTGCCTTCGCCCACTGCTACTTGGCGTTGACCGCCGGCCACCATCTTGACCGTGGCTTCGGCGTCCGCCTGGGTGGGGTCGTCGGGGTCTGTTTCAACAATGCAGCGCCACGATTCGGTAGTCCAGTACTGGGGTAGTTGTTCCAGTTCTGCGCGCAGCAGGAGTTCGAAGGAAGCATCGGCTGCGTCGAATGTGTATCCCTCTGCCTCCGCGTTCTTGACTCGGGTGGTGACTCTGGACAGAAGTTCTTTCTTGCCCGTGAGGTCGAAACCGAGTTCTTTGCCTTTCAGTTCGATGGAGGCGCGGCCAGCCATTTCGGACACCAGCATGCGCATGTCATTGCCGACATATTCAGGGCGGGTGTGTTGGTAGAGATCGGGGTCCACTTTGATCGCGGAGGCGTGCAGGCCGGCCTTGTGGGCGAAGGCGGAGGCCCCCACGTAGGGCTGTCGCGCGAAGGGAGCGATGTTGGTGATTTCAGAGATGGCGTGCGTGATGCGAGTTGCTTCGCGGAGTCCTTCGCCTGCGAGCGCGCGGGTGTCTCGCTTTATTTCGAGGTTGGCGGCGACGGCCACGATGTCTGCGTTTCCGGTGCGTTCTCCGTATCCGTTGACGCACCCTTGGACGTGTACGGCACCGCCGTCTACGGCCGCAATGGAGTTTGCCACGGCACATCCGGAGTCGTTGTGTGCGTGGATGCCCAGTGCTGCGGACACGCGAGCGGCAACAGCGGTGGTGGTGGCGAGCACGTCGGAGGGGAGTTGCCCGCCGTTGGTGTCGCACAGCACGAGGGTGTCTGCACCTCCAGCTTCTGCCGCCAGGAGCGCTTTCACTGCGTAGTCGGGGTCGTAGGTGTATCCGTCGAAGAAGTGTTCTGCGTCCAGAATGACGCGCCTGCCTTCGGCTACGAGGAAAGCGACCGTTTCTTCGATCATGGCGAGGTTCTCGTCTGGCTGTACTTTGAGGGCGCGTTCTGCGTGACGGATATCCGATTTGGCGACCAGGGTGACGATGGGAGCTTCGGAGTCAAGTAAGGCACGCACTTGGGGGTCTGCTGCGGCGGTGCTGTCGGCGCGCCGGGTCATGCCGAAAGCCGCGAATTGCGCGTGGGTGAAGCTGAGTTCTTTGGCGACGAGGGCAAAGAACTCAGTGTCTTTGGGCACAGCGCCAGGCCAACCGCCTTCGATGATTCCGGCACCGAGTTCGTCGAGGAGGGGGGCGATGGCCATTTTGTCGGCTACGGAGAGGTTCATGCCTTCTTGTTGGGCGCCGTCGCGCAGGGTGGTGTCGTAGACCTCGATTGACGGGGTGGTCATGGGGGCCTTCTTCCTCGTTCTGTCGCGTATGTGTTGTGATGCGGGACTGCGGTGCTGGTGCGATATCAATAAAAAAACCTCCCGGCGTGGGGAGGTTGCGCGTCTGCCGGGTGGCGGGCGCGCTAGTCAATAATGATTGCGGTGTTCATCGCGTCCAGTATGGCACAGGTGCGGTGACAGTGGGCGAACTAGTTGACGTAGCAGCCACCGTCGAGGTCGCACCCTACGGAATGGGAGTGGGGGTTGTGTACGTACACGGTGAGTGGGGTGGAGACCGTGGATGCGGCCCCAGGCGCGGGTAGCCAAGTGCTGCCGCCGTCGAGGCTGAAGGATCCGCGCCAGGTAGTGGTAAGTCGGATGGTGACGTCTTGCTCTATATGTACGTACGTATGCGTAACAGTGTGGTCTGGGTAGGGGGCTCCAGGGTGGCTGGTGTTGGTGGCGGGTGAGCCGTCTCCCCATTGCCATCGGTAGTTGATCGGGGTGGCGCGGATGATGACGGAGGTGCCGCCGATGTCAGTCGTGAGGGTGCGGGGATCGCGGTCTACATAGACGATGGTGGGGACGGTGGCAATAACCCAGCCTTGGTTGGGTTGGATGAAGATGGTGTGGGGTTCTATGGACATAGAAGCCCAGGCATTGATTGCGGCTTGTTCTGTGGTGGTGGCACCGGGACAGCTGTACCACTCCACCAACTCCCACATGCTCCAGGCGCCATTTGCGAGTTGTTGGCGACGCCATAGCGGAAGCACCACTTGGGACCCCGGAGGGCATCCGAGAACGTTGGCGAGTTCGATGTCACACGTACCGCCCGTGAGTTCACCCGCGGCCGTAAAACACGCGTGGGCACGGCGGTATTGCCATTGCGTAGTGGAACCAGAACCCGAGCCCGGATTCGTGGTCTCGTTCCCGTCAGAATCTGTGTAGATGACGGTGACATCGTTACCGCCGCTTTCCCCTTCCCAGTCTCCGGAGTAAGCAGGGGCAACAATCCATAATTGAGAAACTAGGAGCAGAAGCGCTATGCCTGGAGCTCTATAGGGACGTGACATTGACACCGTTCACACGCCAAATCTCGTTTACAAGCACCATTTCAACGAGCACTTCGATTTCTCCACCAGAAAATGATTCAACGCCACCTTCTGGATTTGTCTCAGTAGACGGGTCTTCCTGGAAATAGAGAAAAACGCCTATGTTTCCGCTCTGCGAGTCGACAACTGTTCTCGTCTGCTCATCTCGAAACATTATTTGTCCTCCTGAACGGACGATTCCTTGACTCACAAGGTCTCGGATTTCATCTGAGTTTTGTATACAGAATGAGCAATCAGGCGTAGAAAGCGCTTGCCACTGATCAAAGTTTTTGCCATCAAACAAGGTTCCACGCAAAATAACGAAATATCTTGCCGTCGCTATAGCGCCCACCTCGTCGTCACGTTCAGCACCGGGTGGTAGCAGTG
>WTKG01000062.1 GCA_011524475.1 Demequinaceae bacterium | reverse complement strand
CTAGCGGTATTCGGGATTGGGGTGGTCAAAACGCTCTCCGTCGTTCCAGCCAGCACGGGAATTACCACCGGCAGGGAAGCCTCCCTCGCGCTTAAGCATCGCGGCCATGTGCATGAGATTCCATGCCATGAACGTGCTGTTACGTTGCGTGAATTCGTTTTGCGGGCCACCACTTCCCTCATCCATATAGGACGGTCCGGGCCCCGCTTCCCCCAGCCATGCCGCATCAGAGTTGGGGGGAATGCTGTATCCCACGTGCTGCAGGGAATACACAAGGTTCATGGCCGCGTGCTTTGCTCCGTCTTCGTTACCGGTAACAATCACGCCAGCGGTGCGCCCGTAGAACACGTACTGGCCACGATCATTCAACTGACCGCTGAGGCTATACAGTCGTTCCACAAATTTGGTGGCCTCTGACGATTTTTCTCCAAGCCAGAGGGGCGTGCCGATCACCAAGATGTCGGCAGCCAACACCCGTTCAGCGAGCGCAGGCCAGTCGTCCCGTTCTTGGTTGCCGCCGGTGACGTCCTGCGTCATGTCTGGGTACACGCCAGGAGCGATGACGTGGTCTACGGTGCGAATCTCGTCCACTGTGACCCCATTTTTTTCCATGATGGCCTTGGGGACCGCCATCAGGCCCGACGTGTGTGACAACGTCGGGGAAGGTTTCAACGTGGTGTTGACGAACAGGGCCGTGAGATCAGAAAAGTCGCGGGACGCGTGGGTGTCAGCCATGATGATTGCCTTTCGTAGGGCTTCACACTCATCAACACTGACACCTCACGCGACATTCCGCATGGGCAACAAAAGCTGCGTCGAGAACTAACTGACGCGTTCTGCAGTGGTCTCGTGTACCTGCCCGAGTGCGTTTTCGAAGCGGTTAAGTTCCCACTTGAGGATCCCGCCCAGCACTCCCATTACTCCGACGTCATCCAAGAACCCGATGGGCCCCAGGAACGCCTCTGGCATCACGTCGATGGGGAAGATTACGTACCCCACTGTCAGTGCTGCCGCGAGCCACGTCCACGGAGACAAAATGTGCTTACCGGTAACGATGGCCTTGAAAAAAGTGCCCCACATCACAACTCTCCTTCGATTGGGTGCAGCACGATTATACCTCACCCAGAAGAGATTTTTTACCTTTTCTTTACTTTACGTGCGTGTGGGGAGTGTGCGCTAGGACGAAACTTCGCGCAATGCGCCCGTGTCCACGTCGTACACAAAACCTCGCACCGCGGCGCTGACGACGTGAGGATCACCCTCCACCCGGGCAATGCCGGCGCGCACAGAATCGTCTATATCGGGAAAGAACCCTGGAGCCCATGAGGGCTCCACACCCGTGTCTTCGCGCAATGCCGCACGGAATTCAGTGTCCGTGGATGTAGCCATACCGCACTTGGTGTGCTGCATCACAATCACTTCACGCGTACCCAGGGCGCGTTGTGAAATCACTACAGACCTCAGTGCGTCATCCGTGACCAATCCGCCGGCATTACGAATCACGTGCGCATCACCCACCGCAAGCCCGAGAATGGGCAAGGGGTCTACCCGTGAATCCATACATGCCACTACCGCCACCTGGCGAGCAGGGGGGCTTGTAGCCGGGCCAGTAAACCCGGCCGCAAACTCGGCGTTGGCTGCGAGCGTATCGTCTGTCACCGACATGGGGGCGTCCTTTCACACGGATGGCCACACTGTACCGTCGAGCCTGGACCCTTACCCCCATCCCAACTGATGCAGGCGCTCCTCCTCGATCCCAAAGTGATGCGCAATTTCGTGGACCACCGTGACTGCGATCTCGTGACGCACCTCCTCTTCGTCCTCACACATGCGCAGAAGGGGGCCGCGAAAAATGGAGATGCGGTCAGGTAGTTCGCCTATTCCACCCATGTCGCCACGGTCAGTGAGAGCCACACCCTCATATAAGCCGAGCAGGTCTGGTTCACCCGCAGGAGGCTCGTCTTCCACCACAATCACGACGTTGTCCATCTGCGCCACGAGGTCATCGGGAATGCCAGCCAGCGCCTCTTCTGTCGCGTGCTCAAACGCTTCGGCTGACATTTCCACCATGTACCCATTGTCGCGGCTTTGCGAATCTAGGGCTGCCCCCGTATCCTTGCGGAGTTTGTGGGGCATATGCTCCACATATGGCCCCCATCGTCTAGCGGCCTAGGACTCCGCCCTTTCACGGCGGCAACACGGGTTCGAATCCCGTTGGGGGTACAGCGCAGGTGTATCAAGCACCGGGGTGACCGGCAGCACGGGAAACCGTTACACTAGCGCTTGCTCTTCGAGCGCAAGGCCCTGTGGCGCAGTTGGTTAGCGCGCCGCCCTGTCACGGCGGAGGTCGCGGGTTCAAGTCCCGTCAGGGTCGCGGATGGCCTGTGCGGCGTTACGCCAGCACAGGCCCCTAGGCTCTGTAGCTCAGTTGGTAGAGCGTTCGACTGAAAATCGAAAGGTCACCGGTTCAATCCCGGTCGGAGCCACCATTCCAGCACCATCGGCGCAGTGACATACCTCATCACCATTTGCGCGAAACAGGCGTTTCGCGGTGTACTGGAGTCATACGTCACTCATGAGAGGAAACATCGTGGCCTCGTCCGCTGCCAAGGGAATCATCTCCGCACTTGTCCAGAGCCTGCTCGGCCAGGTCATGAATGTCGTACGTCACGAGCTAGATATTGCGCGTGAAGAAGTCAGCGACAAGATCAAAGGGCTCGGCGTGGGCATCGGGGTAGTCACCTTTGCGGCCTCCCTTTTCACTGTCGCGATCGTGCTCCTGGTGATTGCGGGAGTTGCCGCCCTGACCATCATCTGGCCCCTCTGGCTCTCTGCCCTCGTTGCTGGCGGCAGTGTTCTTCTCATCGCGCTCATCGCGCTAGCCATCGGAGTAAGCAAGATCAAGCAGAACCGAGACCTGCGCCCCGAGCGTGCCATGAGCGCGTACCGCAGCGCCCGCGCCTACTTCAACTAAAACTTACGTATTAGTTGCGCTGGGACGCCGCCCAGACAGCCATACCCCTAGCAGCACAATCACTGCGCCCACGGGTTCGTACCACAACAACTCTTCGCCCAAAATGGCGATCCCAAGAATCGTGGCCACAATAGGCACCACATACGTGACGGACGCCCCGGCAGTGGCTCCCGCTACTGCGATCACTCGCCAAAACATGACGTACGCAAAACTGGTGCCCAACGCCCCCAGGAGCACCAAACCCCACAACGCCCATCCCGAGATATCAAATGCGCCTTCGCCCGGGCTTCCTGCCGCGAGCGCAAAAGGCGCCAAAAAAAGCGCGCTGAGAGACACCTGTAAAGCAGAAACAGACGTGTGCGACTCTTTCACCCGGGTAAGCAGCATGCGCGACAACGTGGAACCCACCCCATAGAAGGCCGTAGCGGACAACATCAACACCGCACCAAGAAGCGGAAAGTTCTCCACGTTCCAGGCACCCAGCAAGACAGCGATTCCCAGCACCCCAATAAGCAGGCCCACCACCTGAGTGCGAGTGGCGCGTTCCGTAGGGATCCATAAAGCGACAAAGAGTGCCGTCCACAACGGAACCGTGGCGTTCAACAGGCTCGCGAGAATAGAGGTGATCGATTGCTGGGCCCACGGAATCAGAATGAAGGGCGCCCCAGACAGGCACACCGCAATAAGACCCACCGCAGCCACGTCCCGCCACGTAAAACGTGGAATATGTCGCGCGGCAATCACCATGCCCATGAGCACGAGGGCCCCTACCGCTACCCGCCCAAAGGCAACGTGGCTGGGAGAAAAGGATTGCAGCGCCAGTTCAATGAAGAGAAAACTGGAACCCCACGCGACGGCTGCAATGGTGAAAGGAAAAATCCATGCCCTCAATGGCGCGGCTTGCACCCCCGCGCTCACCGTAGGCGGTCTTTCGCTACACCTTCGTGAGCAAGAATGTCGCGCTTCAGGTCTGGCCCATATCCGTAATTACCCACCCCCGTGCTGGGGACAACACGGTGGCATGGCACGAAGGGAGCAATAGCGTTGCGGGCACAGGCTTGGCCTGCCGCACGGGCTGCGCGGGGACTCCCCGCTCGCTCCGCCAGCGCCGCATACGAGATCGCCTCTCCCGCAGGAATATCCCGGAGTTCTTGCCAGGCACGCTGCATAAACGGCCCTCCGGGTTGTGCGACGGCAACATCGTCAAGGGCGTGAAGATCTCCGTTTTCCCAGGCCTGCAGAGCCTCCACCAGTTGCGGCAGTTCGCCGCGCTCCCATGTCGCCCCTTCCAAGGCATGCTCGTGACGGGCTGCGATATGTTCTGGCCATCCGAAGCCAGCAATACGCACCACGTCACCATGAACGAACACACTGATCTCGCCAAAACGCGTGACAACAGATGTTGCGATACGGGTGAGC
>WTKG01000069.1 GCA_011524475.1 Demequinaceae bacterium | reverse complement strand
CGCAGAACAGGCTGCCGCAGAACAAGCATATGGAGTGCTCGTAGCGGAGGAGCCTGCTTAGGTATGCCTGAACTCCCCGAGGTGGAAACGGTTCGGCGAGGTCTCGACAGGCGCGTGACGGGAGCCGTTATCCGCCGAGTCGAAATTTTTCGTGACTCGTGTGTGCGGTTGATGCCTGGTGGGGCGGCACAATTTCGCGACGAAGTTACAGATATGACATGCCTTTCCGTTGCCCGGAGAGGAAAATTTTTGTGGATACCTTTGGGCAACGGCCCGGCAGAGGATGCCGAGGTGCCAGAGGCATCTCTCAGCGCACACTTAGGCATGTCGGGACAGTTTCGTATTCACAGCGCTGAAGCCATGCCTGAGCCTCATCCCCACTGTCGCGCGCGGCTTTCTCTGCAATCAGGTGCCGGTGACCTCACCCTCGATTTTCTTGACCAGCGCACTTTTGGCTACCTGCACGCAGAAGAACTGCGACAGACAGAAGACGGACACCCTGCGGGAACAGGAACTCTCACGCCTTATCTGCCGCAGTCTGTTGCACACATTGCCCGAGATGCGTTAGATCCGGCGCTTAATGTGGCAGCGGTCGTGGCCGCGCTGGGTCGAGGCACTCGCGGCATCAAGCAGGTACTCCTTGATCAGACGGTCATGTCGGGAGTGGGAAACATATATGCCGACGAAGCACTGTGGCGTGCGCGCGTACATCCCACACGGCCGGCCCACACCGTGTCGTTTCGTGCGGCCACGACAGTGGTGGAATCCGTCCAGCAGGTGATGGCAGATGCTTTGAAAGCTGGTGGCACAAGTTTTGACTCG
Organism: Demequinaceae bacterium; assembly: GCA_011524475.1. Lineage (GTDB taxonomy): Bacteria > Actinomycetota > Actinomycetes > Actinomycetales > Demequinaceae > WTKG01. The sequence goes on along the minus strand of WTKG01000069.1, from coordinate 3,579 downwards.
CTTTACGTGAACGTTAATGGCGAATCCGGGTATTTTGCACGGGACCTGGACGCGTACGGGCGTGAGCACGAGCCATGCAGTCGTTGTGGGGCGTCTATCCGCCGTGAGCGAGTCTCGGGGCGTTCGACACATTGGTGCCCTTCATGTCAGCGCCGCTACGCGCCACGCCGCAATTCCACCGCCGTTCGGGCCAAAACTCCGGGAATGTGACACAATAGAACCAAGGTCGGCACGCAGCCACACCGTGTGCAAACCGCGCGACAGACGCAGCGACTGAGCGTACGCCGCTCGGTGGTCTACAGGCCACCTGGAGGGACGCACCTGAGGCGCCGTTGTTGGCCGCGACCTGAAGACTTTCGGGTGTTCCCAAGGGAATGCCACGACAACCGAAATTCGGCGGCGTGTGGGCCGGCGAAACAACGAGGTACCGCAATGACAGCGGATGACAAAGCACCATCAGATACCAGCGTAGTCTTCAAGGCGCCTGAGCCTTCCGAGACTCCCGCAGCTCCCCGCCGACGCAGGCGGAGCGCATCAGCACCATCTGGCCCCCCGGCATCCGAGGACTCGAAGAAGACCTCACAGGAGCCCGCACCGGACAACGAGGCAGAAGCGTCGGGCGAAGAATCATCGGAGACTGGCACCACTAAGCGTCGTCGCCGCCGTGGGGGGCGTGGCCGTGGGGGTAAGAAGGCCGAGGCCGCTGAAGCGCCGGAATCCGAATCAACTTCTGATTCCGAGGCGCAGTCCAGTGACGATTCGGAAGAAGGCGGAACGGGATCCACGCGCCGTCGCCGTCGTCGTCGCGGGGGACGAGGCCGCCACAGTTCCGCCGCATCGGATGACTTGTCGGGCTCCACGCGTCTGCAAGCAAAGCGTCAACGACGCCGGGAAGGCCGTGATTCGCGCCGTCCCGTCATCTCTGAAGCTGAGTTTCTTGCCCGCCGCGAGTCCGTGAAGCGTTCCATGGTGGTACGCGAAAAAGACGAGTTGGTCCAGATTGCTGTGCTCGAAGACGACATCCTCGTGGAACATTACGTGTCTCACCAGGCGCAGCAGTCGATGGCGGGGAATGTGTATCTCGGTCGCGTGCAAAACGTTCTTCCAGGTATGGAAGCAGCCTTTGTGGACGTAGGGCGAGGGCGTAACGCCGTGCTGTATGCAGGTGAGGTCAACTGGGATGCTGCGGGCCTTCAGGGCAAGCCGCGTCGCATCGAAAGCGCGTTGAAATCCGGAGACACCGTCATGGTCCAAGTGACGAAGGATCCCATCGGGCACAAAGGGGCGCGCGTGACTAGCCAAATTTCTTTGGCGGGTCGGTTCCTGGTGTTTGTGCCAGGGGGAGGCGTCACGGGTATTAGCCGTAAATTGCCGGACACTGAGCGTGGTCGACTGAAGAAACTTCTGCGCGAAGTAATTCCTGACGGGGCCGGCGTTATTGTGCGGACGGCCGCTGAGGGTGCAAGTGAAGAAGAGCTGCGCGCAGATGTAGAACGTCTTACGCGACAGTGGGAAACAATCGAAAAAGAGGCAGCCAAGGGCAAAGCCCCTACGTTGTTACGTGGCGAACCTGACATGGCTATCCGGGTTGTGCGGGACATCTTTAATGAAGACTTCGATTCCCTCACTATTCAGGGGGAAGATCCGTGGAATTCCCTCAGTGCCTACGTCGGTCAGGTTGCTCCCGACTTGGTGGATCGCCTGCACCAGTACACCGGTGACGGTGATGTCTTTGTGGACTCACGAGTGGACGAGCAACTTGCGAAGGGGATGGCCCGCAAAGTGTGGCTTCCCAGCGGTGGTTCTCTCGTGATTGATCGCACGGAGGCAATGACGGTCATTGATGTGAACACCGGAAAGTTTGTCGGTAAGGGCGGCACTCTCGAAGAAACGATGACCCTCAATAACTTGGAAGCCGCGGAAGAAATTGTGCGGCAACTGCGTCTTCGTGACATCGGTGGAATCATCGTGATTGATTTTGTCGACATGCTCCTGGAGGCGAACCGTGATCGCGTGTTGCGGCGACTTATTGAGTGTTTAGGACGTGACCGCACGAAGCACCAAGTTGCAGAAGTCACCAGCCTGGGCCTGGTGCAGATGACTCGCAAGCGGGTCGGGCAAGGCCTTGTGGAGGCGTTCTCGGAGACGTGCGAAAAGTGTAAGGGGCGTGGATTCTTGGTCCATGATGAACCCGTCGCGGAGGTTGCTGAACGTGACCCACAGCCTGCTCGTGGGCGTGGACGCCGCTCGGGTGGGGCGCAGAAGTCCAATGATCAGGACAATGGGGACACTCACGCTCTGGACGAGAGCGAGGACGGTCGAGAAGCCGTGAAGGCCACTCTTGCAAATATTGCGGCAGCCGCCGAAAAGGCTCATCACCAGGACGAGTCAGAGGGTGGAGACGAGGCGGAAAAAAATTAGACCGTAACTCAGACAACACGGGAGGCATGGTTTGACCGAAGCCCCTCAACCTGGGTATTCTTTCCCGTCGGCACATGTGTGCCGCACCCCCTCAAGATGACGTGGCATCTGGCCGCGCGCGAGGGCAAAGACGTTAGAGGAACAGCATGGTGTACGCGATTGTGAAGGCCGGTGGCCGTCAAGAGAAGGTCTCTGTTGGCGACGTTGTCGTCGTGGACCGCCTTGACGCGAGCGAAGGCTCCACGGTGGAACTTCCTGCCGTGTTGGTGGTGGATGGCGAAAAGCTCACCACGAAGCCTGCCGACCTCAAAAAGGTAAAGGTGACGGCAAAGGTGGTGCGTGATGAGCGCGGCCCCAAAATCACCATCCTCAAGTACAAGAACAAGACTGGATACCGTCGGCGCCTTGCTCACCGTCAAGACTTGACGCGTCTCAAGGTCACCGGAATCAAGTAGGGAGACGGCACATGGCACACAAGAAGGGCGCAAGTTCCTCGCGCAATGGCCGCGACTCTAACCCTCAGTACCTGGGGGTCAAGCGTTTTGGTGGTCAGTCTGTGGCTGCAGGCGAGATCATCATTCGCCAGCGCGGCACCAAATTCCACCCAGGTGATGGGGTAGGTCGCGGCAGTGACGACACCTTGTTTGCTCTGCGTGCGGGAGAAGTGAAGTTTGCCCAGCGTCGCGGCCGTCGCGTAGTGGAGATTATCGGCGCATAGTTTTCGCAGTTTTCGAGGGCGCTTCCATCTGTTGGAGGCGCCTTCGCTGTATCTGGTGAAGTATGTGAGCTATCGGACAGCCCGAGCAACAAGAGTGCTGGAACAATGGCGACGAGGCCGTGAAAGGGGTGTGACATGACGAGTTTTGTGGATCGTGTGACCCTCCATGCCACGGGCGGACGAGGCGGTCACGGAGTAGCGTCCGTGCATCGTGAGAAATTCAAACCCCTTGGTGGGCCGGATGGCGGCAATGGTGGCGATGGCGGCTCTGTCGTCTTGGTAGTGGATTCCAACGTCACCACACTGGTGGACTACCACCACTCACCTCACCGCACAGCTCCTCACGGGGGCCAGGGTGCAGGAGATTTTCGTCACGGAGCGCAGGCAAAGGATCTTCGTCTCGCAGTGCCTCACGGCACCATCGTCAAGGCAGTTGATGG
>WTKG01000138.1 GCA_011524475.1 Demequinaceae bacterium | reverse complement strand
ACTCGCGAGTTCCCACCACTTTACTCCACTTTTCTCCACAAATTGCAAGCAATGCGCATATTTTCCATAAAATTTCGATGATTTCCCTTCTATATTCCATTTAATCGGGTGGAGGAAAAAAACAAAGTTTCACACAATTGGCCCCCTGAAGGCTCCCCTGGTTTTATCTATCCCTAAGAAAACCTCGTACTGGCGCGTTGTCTCGCTACCCGAGAAGAGAATTCGCTTAGGCTCGCCTGAGACCCGTCAGCACGTCTACGGCAGGAGGAATCAGTGGCCACCGCAGTCCCCACTGACAGCGAAATCGAACAGGTAGTGACACTCGCGCATGCAATAGAGCAATCCATGTCAAGGGTGCTCGCGGGAGTGGGCGACGCGGTACGTGCCACTGTGGTGACAGTTCTTGCCGAAGGTCACCTGCTTATGGAAGACGTGCCTGGCGTGGGAAAAACAACTTTGGCTCGCGCTCTAGCTGCAAGCATCGATGGCACCGTGGGAAGAATTCAATTCACCCCCGATCTACTCCCCTCAGATGTCACTGGAGTGAGCGTGTACCGACAGGCCACCCAAGAATTTGAATTCCGGCCAGGCCCGGTGCATGCGAACGTAGTCATTGCCGACGAAATCAACCGCGCATCCCCTAAAACTCAGAGCGCTTTGCTGGAGTCGATGCAAGAAAAAAGCGTCACCGTCGACGGCGTCACGAGACAACTACCTCGACCGTTCATCGTGCTTGCCACCCAAAACCCTCTCGATATGGAGGGCACCTATCCTTTACCCGAAGCACAGCGAGACCGCTTCATGATGCGCATCAGCCTGGGATACCCCGATAGCGCGGCGGAACTGGCTCTCCTCGAAACTCACGAAGGAGATAACCCACTGGAAGCCATCACCCCCGTGGCCACGGTCGGAACACTTGCTGCCGCAATCTCCGTGTGTAGCAGAATATGGGCCGCGCCCGCAGTCAAGCAGTACATCGTGAATCTTGTCCGCGACACCCGCGCAGACCCTTCGCTTCACCTCGGGGCCTCCCCTCGCGCGTCACTACAACTCCTGGCAGCCGCGAAGGCTCGCGCAGCAATGGCAGGCCGCAACCATGTACTCCCTGACGACGTCAAGGAACTTGCCATCCCCGTACTTGCCCACCGAGTGCTGATGTCAGGACCCGCTCGCGGTTCCGATGCGACACCTATGAGCGCTATTGCCGACGTGCTCGCCCGCACGGAAATTCCGCGCGCCGCAGCAACAGACCGGTAACTCTTGTGGCGGGTTCTCGTCCACACACCGCTGACGAACGTGACATCACCATCGTCACCACCAGAGGACTCGGGGTCGCCACATTTGGGATAGTGATGCTTGGCTCTGGAGTGGCATGGGCATCAGAAGTGCTTGTATACGTGGGGCTTGCTCTCACCGGGGCTTTCGCGAGTGCATGGATATACGTCACTATCGCCGCCTGGCTCATCACCCGATCGCTCCACTCGCCTAGTCGCACAATCACGCCCCCTCATATAAGTGTGGGTGAACGTGGATCCACACGCATTCGTCTCAATGTGGGATGGAGGACGGCAGGCAGTTCAACCCTCACTGCACTGGCCTCACGACTCATACATGTCTCAGAACATGCTGACGAGGAACTCACCGGTGGCGCGCGCGCCCGCGCCACCATCGAACGGTCCACGTCGAGCATCACCGCGCACTATCCGCTCGCCCCTCGCGCGCGAGGCAGATGGGAACTTGGCCCCACGGTGATACACATAACAGACCCGTGGGCACTCGTGCATGCCGAGCGTATAGCTGCTACTGCCGTGAGAGTACCCGTGTGGCCGCTGCTACTGCCCACATCTTCTGTCGCACCTTCCCTTGGCACCCTCAGTGATTCCCCGAGGCGCGGAATGCGCACTCCTGGACTCGACGACGCCATGTTGAGGGATTACCGCCCCGGAGACGACTTACGTCGGATCCACTGGGCAACCTCAGCACGACAAGGAGAACTGGCCGTCCGCACAGACGAACACACCGGCGGGCGACCCGTGACTGTCTTCGCTCATATTCCTGCACATCCCGAGCGAGCAGAGTGGGCAATAAGTCTCGCCGCCTCGCTAAGCACGGCATATCTGGCGTCGAATCATCCCGTACGGCTCGCCTCAAGTGAAGGGTTGTCTTCGACCTACGGACAGCACGACCCTTCCCGGGAATCCGCGCGCATCGACTTACTAGACACCACCGTGGATATCGCAGTTCCTCATAACGAAGATGCACGGCACTCTGCATGGAACCTGACGTGCGCACACGCCTCCCACTCCCATAGCCGTCACGACTTGATTACTGCCGTACTGGTAGACATCCCCGCCTCGGAGGTTCACGAGCTTACCGACCGCCTGCCCCATGGCCGGCGGTACGCCCTTGTCGCATCTGACGAATCCGCTGAAACCCAAAGAATCGCAGACGCCCTTCAGTCCGCCGGATGGGAAGTGCATACGGTCGAGCAGCCGGGTGCCGCAAAAACCCCCACAGGCTCGTTGCCCCGCCTCCAAGGCGATGTCACATGAGCAACACTTCACGCATCTCCGCAGCGCTCACAAGTGCTCTGGTCGCCACCGGAGTCATCGCCTCTTTTTGGGCGGTCGAAGGTCGCGTGGCCTCTCACGACTGGCGCCTCGATAGCGGCATGGTGATAACTGTTGTCGCGGCAGTCGTCATCGGCTCCCGCGCAGTGCGGATGCCTTCTCTGCTTGTGCCCGTGGTCGGCTTAGGGGCAGCTGTTGTGGCGATGATTCCTTCCTTCGTCCGTACCGCAGAAGGATCGCGTGCTTTTCTCCCGTCAGTAGACAATCTTGGCGCCTGGGTGGTGCTCGTACGGGATGGCGCACAGTTATTCGTCACCACCCCGGGTCCCGCACCAGTGGAGACATCCGTAGTCGCGACACTCACCACTTTTTTTGTGTGTGTCTACGTCATAGCCGACTATCTCGCCACCACCATGCGCTGGCCTGGTGCCGCAGGTGTCGCCCTATTGCTCCCGTGGGCGCTGCCGGCATTGACTCTTGCCGATATTCACGTGGGAGGCTTGATCGCTACCGTAGCGTTGTGGCTTGCGGTTATTGCCAGCACTCCCACCGAGAAAAATCCGATTCCCGTGGCGACACGAATCAGTGCCTCGACCGGAGTAATCGCGGTAAGTGTCATATGCGCCCTCACACTTACGCCCCTGATTATCGGCGCCCCAGGATGGGGCTTCGCGTTCGAACGCTGGGGTCCGCAGAATACTCCCACCAGTACCGCTCTCGATGAAGACGTGGACCTACGCGAGTCTCTGACCACATTGTCGGATATTCCGTCTTTTGCCTACGTCACCACAGGCGAACAGCCGGGAGCTTTTCGTCTGCACACATATGCCTTTTTTGACGGGTCTCAATGGAGCCGCGCACCGGCGTCAGAACGTATCCCCTTGCAAGAAACCAGCCCCGCCTGGCCAGAAACAGTCGCTGCTTGGCCCCAGGAGAGCCTGGTCGATCTCTCCATTGCCTCTGTCACGCTGGAAGAATCCTCTCTTCCTTTGCCGGTGGGCCCCAGATTTGTGTCCGTCACCCCAGACTGGGCCTACTCTCCCGACACAGACCAGGTGCTCTCCGACTCCTCCACCACCCGTGATCTTCAGTACCGCGCTGTTTTTGACCCCACCTTCCCTAGCGAATCCATTCTGCGGGCGTCTGAACAAAGTGTGGATACCACCGCTGAAAGCGTGCCGAGTTACTACACCTCTATCCCCGCAGGAACAGATGTGTCTCGTCTTTCCACGCTCACCGAAGACATCACCTCTGGTGTCGACGGAAGGCTCGAATCGGCTCTTGCCATTCAGGATTATTTACGAGATCCCGCGCACTTTACGTATGACCCCACTGTTGCTCCCGCCACAGGCGACGCTATTGGCTCTTTTTTGGACTCTCGTACTGGATACTGTGTGCAATTTGCCTCCACCATGGTGATGATGCTTCGCACACAGGACATTCCCGCACGTCTTGCGGTGGGATTTTTACCTGGCGAGAGGGAAACCGGAGACACCTTTGTGGTGCGAGGCCGTGATGCTCACGCGTGGCCCGAAGTCTACTTTCCCGGAGTGGGGTGGATCCGATTCGAACCTACCCCCGCAGAACAATCAGGGCCTGCTCCAGATTTTGCATCCATACCCGCGGTAGAACCTTCGCCCACCCCAAGCGCTTCTCCCAGCACAGCGCCTGTCTTCAGTCCGGCTCCCACGGCCTCCACCAGAATCCCCTCCCCCTCTCCTTCCGCGATCGATACTCCACACTCTGCGGGATTCTTGCCGTTGTGGGGGGCCGTTGCCCTTATCGCCGTTGCACTGTGCGGCATCGCCCTGTGGGGAGTGCTGCGAGCACGAAAAACCAG
>WTKG01000111.1 GCA_011524475.1 Demequinaceae bacterium | reverse complement strand
GCCTGGTTATACAAGTCGTACGCCCAAGGGTAGGTGATGGGCTTCAGCAACAAACCATCCTGAATGCCAGTACCAAGAATTGCCATGATTGTGTCTCCTTGTGGTCTTACTGAGGGCTTACTGACACGACTCGCACTGAAGCCGTTCCATGGGGTCTACCGGGCACGCTACCCCGTCGACCATTTCTGTTTCACCGCTGGGCGACCCCGCCGGTGCGCCACTCACGGGAAGCTGTTCTACCCCGGCAGGAGCCACTACAGGGACATCCTTGCTGGGTTGCTGCTGACCTTGCTCGGCGTCCGCCTCACTCGCTCCCGCAGGAGCAGGCGTCTGTGCAGGCTCAGGCAACGAAGCTGGAGGAACCGCTGGTGTGTTCTCTGCTGGGGTCGCAAGCGCTTGTGTCGCTACGGCAGAAAGAACCGACGCCGGAGCCGTGACTATTCCACCAGACGCCACTGACGTAGTCTCCTCTGCTTCATTTGACGTAGGAGCGGCAGCAGCCGACGCGGTTTCTGGCGTGGAAGGCGTACTGACGGTAGACGTCGCACCGAACCCCTTCTTCTTGTTGGACCCCAGTCCTCCAAACCCCTTACGGGCAGGCCCACGAGACGCTGGAGAAGAAGATGCTGACGGCGACGTGCCCGCCCCCGCTTCATTGATTTTTTCGGTCTTATTCACTCGTACCGTGGACTGCTCCGCCGTGTGACGCGGCTTCATGTGAAGGTAGTACGTGGTCTTGACTCCACGCTCCCACGCCGCAGCGTAAAGATCCATCATGTTGTCTACATCGCGGTCTTCGAGGTAAATGTTGCGGCTAATAGCCTGATCGATCCACTTCTGGGCACGCGCAGCAACCTCAATGAAGGCATACGGAGACAACTGGAAAGACGTCTTGTAGGTCTCTACCAATTCCGCAGGAACACCTGGAACCTGACTGAGGTCCCCCTGAACTTCAAGAAGGCGGTCCTTGACGTCATCCCACAAGTCAAGCTTTTGAAGATCACGCACCAGATTGCCGTTGACCTCCAAGAACTTTCCAGACGATGTTGCACGGCTAAAGATCTGGGAGAACTGCGGATCAAAACCAGGGGTGGTGCCGGCCACCAAACCGATAGAAGCCGTGGGGGCCACAGCCATAAGAGTGGCGTTGCGCATGCCACCTTTCACTTTGTCGCGCAGGCTGTCCCAATCCATCCTGGTAGTTCGATTCACCTTCACTGGCACACCACGGTCGGCTTCCATCGTGTCAATGGTGTCGAAAGGAACTTTGCCTTCAGACCAACCAGAACCTTCAAAGTTGCTGTAGGAACCGCGTTCGCGAGCAAGGTCTGCGGACTCATCAATAGCGTGAAATGACACAAATTCAATAATGCGATCAATGAGGTCGTAGGCCTCTTCTGATTCATAGGCCAGGCCCATGCGCTCGGCAACATCTGTGAAGCCCATGACTCCCAGGCCGATAGCCCGGTTCTCGTTATTCGAGAACTCTGATTCCGGAACGGAGGACAAGGTGATGTCGATGAGGTTGTCGAGTTGACGTACAGCCAAACGCGTGGACGTCTCCATGCGCTTCCAATCAATCTCCCCATTAATGAAGTGGGTGCTGAGGTTGACGGAAGCAAGGTTGCACACCGAAATGTTGTCGCGGTCCTGTGGAAGGCAGATTTCAGTGCACAGGTTGGACAAGTGAATTGTGCCGGTGTTGGTGTTGAGGGCACGGTTGTTAATGGTGTCTTTCCACGTAAGCCAGGGGTGCGATGTGGTCTGCAACATCACCAGAATCGACTTGTACTGTTCGCGTGCACGCATCTTCTTGAACGTGCGCATCTGGCCAGCCTCGGCTAACGCTACGTACTCGGCGTAGCGCGCAGAGAAGCGCGAACCCGTGAGTTCCACCAGATCCGGCGCGTCCGCCGGATCAAAGAGGTACCAGTCTTGGTCCTCTTGCACCCGCTTCATGAATTCGTCAGAGATCCATACTGCCGTGTTGGCGGTGCGAGTGCGTCGGTAGGGGTCACCAGAATTCTGGCGCAAGTCCAGGAACTGCTCGAAGTCCATGTGCCAGTTCTCCATGTAGAAGCACAGGGCGCCGAACTTCTTGCCTCCGCGGGAGACCGCCCGCAGGGTGGAATCGATTGTGTGCATGAAGGGGATGGGGCCCGTGGACATGGTGTTGTTCGACTTAATGGGACTACCTTCGGAACGAAGCTTGGTCACAGAAAGACCGATACCGCCTGTGCCCTTGGTGAGCCACATGACATCACGCACGCTCTTGGCAATATGTTCAATGTCGTCTTCCATCTGCATCACAAAGCAGTTGGACAACTGAGGGTAGGACGTGCCCGCGTTCACGAGTGTGGAACCGGCCGGGAGATATTCAAGGCGAGAGATCTTGTCGTAGAACTCGATAGCCCGTGCAGTGGGGTCCTCCTCGTTGAGCGACAAGCCCATAGACACACGCATCCAGAAGTACTGGGGAACCTCAAGCGCATTGCCATGACGGTCATTGACCATGTAGCGGTTACGCATCGTGACCGTACCGATGTATTTCAGGTGGTCGTCACGGGTGTGATCCAGAGAAGCCGCGAGTTTTTCTAGATCGAAACGTTCGGTAAGGCGCGAATCAAGAATTCCCTCTTCAACGGCATCGCGGATGTACCCCGGAAAACGAGCCTGCTGCAAGAGTGCAAGTTCGCCAGGGGTTTCGTAGTTTCCGAGCACTCGCTTCGCGATGACTTTGCGCAAGAGCCTGGCAGCAATGGTGTCAAAGTCGGGGTCGTCCTTGACGTTCTGCACGGCAACGCCGATCGCTGCCTCGTCAAGTTGTTCTGTAGTAATCCCGTCAAAAAGAGTGATGGCCAATTCAGATGCCACCTGAGTGACCTTCGCAATCTTGTCGGGAAGGTCCTCCGCTGCACGCTCAATAGCTCGGTTAATACGGTCTGCGTTATACGGTTCGCGCGTACCATCGCGCTTAGTGACGTGAATTTGGGTATGTGTGGGAGCGGTTTTCTCAGCCGAAGCTTCCGATTCGCTGACGGTCGGATCGGTAATAGTCACAGCATCCCCTTTGTTACTTCGAACATCACTGGTCGAAGCGGTCCGTGCTACGCATAAAGCCATGCGAGCGTCTTATATTTTTCATGTGTAAACGTCTATGTGGTGACGGCCAAACTAACCTAGAAAGCAGGTCTGTGGCAAGCGGAAACCGCAATATGTAGTGGATACATCAAAATTCTTCCCTAGATGTAGTGGTCCTGTTGATATTTCTGTGGATTGATGTGGACAGTGCGGCGTGTCATCCACACAAATCCACAGGCACTTCCGCATGATTCGCCCCGCACATGCGAAATCAGAGCAAAAACTGTGAACACCTGGTCATGATGCCGTGGGGGTCTGACACGTAGATGGGCATATCTGCCCGGATGCGACTAGTCCACTACCCCATACAGTCGGTCACCGGCATCTCCCAAACCAGGAACGATGAATCCCACATCGTTGAGTTTCTCGTCCACAGTGGCCACTACAACAGAGACATCCGCGCGTCCGTCGAAGGTGTCACGCACGTGATCAATGCCTTCCGGGGACGCCAAGAGGCACACTGCGGTGACATCGGTGGCGCCACGCTCCAGCACATACTCAATTGCGGCAACCAAAGAACCACCCGTGGCTAACATCGGATCCAGGACAAATACTTGCCGGCCACGTAAATCCTCAGGCAACCGGTTCGCATATGTGACAGCCTCCAGGGTCTCCTCGTCGCGCCTGAGGCCAAGAAATCCCACTTCAGCTGTCGGTAACAATCTCGTCATCCCCTCCAGCATTCCCAACCCGGCACGCAAAATGGGAACGATAAGGGGCGCAGGCTTGGCGATATGCACCCCTGTGGTGGTGGTGAGAGGGGTAGTCACGTTGCAAAATTCCACTCGTACGTGCCTTGTCGCCTCGTAGGCAAGCAAGGTCACGAGCTCGTCAACCAAGCTTCGAAAAGTAGGCGAATCAGTGGACTCATCCCGTAAGCACGTCACTTTGTGATGTACCAGTGGATGATCTGCAATGTGAAGGCGCATATGCACAAACTACCGGCGCAGATACGCTGAGTGCATGAACCGCGACACGTGCGACGAAGCCATGGACCTTGCCCTGGCAGAAGCACGTTCAGCACTGGCGCACGAAGATGTGCCGGTGGGGGCGGTAATTCTCAACAGTGACGGCGTCCTCGTGGGGCGGGGGCACAACATTCGCGAGCGGGATATGGACCCTGCCGGGCACGCGGAAATAGTGGCAATCCGGCAGGCAGCCCAAAAGCTGGGTTCGTGGCGCCTACATGAATGCACTCTGGTTGTCACTCTGGAGCCTTGCGTCATGTGCGCTGGCGCTATTGTGAACGCCCGGATCCCACGGCTCGTCTTCGGCGCCTGGGA
>WTKG01000087.1 GCA_011524475.1 Demequinaceae bacterium | reverse complement strand
CCCCTGCCCTCGTGCGCCGCACGTGTGCGAGACGTCGCGCCACTGCATCGGCTCCGTCGTTATTGAAACCCATGCGGTTGCGTAGCGCCTGTGCGCCCGGGTGTCTCCATGCGCGGGGACGTTCGTTGCCTGGCTGTGACAGTGGCGTCACCGTGCCGATTTCCACAAAAGAGAAGCCGAGGTCCGCAAAGCCTTGCACTGCGGTGGCGTTTTTATCCATTCCCGCCGCGAGCCCTAAGTGCCCTGGAAAAGTAATCCCTGCACTCACGACCGGACGTACAGGTAACGGGTTTGCCATGCGCAGGTGACGCAAAAAACGGAGGATCCAGCCCCCGTACCGCACAGCACGCACTCCCCACCGGTGCGCACGTTCAGCCTCTATGCGACTAATGAGGTGACGAAAAATCCAGGCGTACACACTCCCAAACTATCCGCAGATACGATTCCTTCATGACGTCACTAGAAACCACATCCACTCAGGTGGACACCATTGACACAGATGCACTGATTCTCGGGGTCATCGAAAACTCCGAAATTGCGGCTCATCCGCTCCTGCCCGAAGAGGTGCGTGCCGCCCTTACGGCCCAAGCCGCACCATTAGAACCGTCTGCCAAAGTGGGTTCCACCACAGTCTTCGTGAGTGACACCGTCACAGCACGTCGAGTGGTACTTGTCGGCGTGGGGGAAGGAACAGACAGTGAACTGCGCGAAGCAGCGGGATCGGCCTCCCGTGCCTGTGGAGACACACCCGGCCATGTAGTCGTGGCCCTGCCGGCACTCACGGACTCCGCCCACACGGCAGTCGCCGAAGGCGCCACTCTTGGGGCTTATACCTTCACCGACTATCGCGGAGACGAAGAACAACACCCGGGCGCAACCTGGCAAGTGGCGGGAGCGCCCGATGCCGCGATCGCCGCAGCAAAGATCACTGTCGCAGGAGTTGCAGGTGTGCGAGATCTGGTAAATACCGCTCCTCTTGACTTGTATCCCGAATCTTTTGCAGAGATCGCTCGTCACCTCACCGACAGTCTGGATTTGGAGTATGAGGTCTGGGATCCACAGCGCCTCGCAGCAGAAGGATTCGGTGGTCTGCTCGCCGTAGGAGTGGGTTCTTCACGCCTACCGCGCCTCGTGAGAGTGGGATACTCCCCCAAGAAATTTGCCGCCCACGTGGCCCTCGTCGGCAAAGGAATCACCTTCGATTCCGGAGGATTGTCGCTCAAGCCCCCTGCTGCGATGGAGACCATGAAGTCGGATATGGCGGGCGCGGCAACCGTGCTGCATGTGGTTGCCGCCGCTGCACAGGCAGAACTGCCCATCAAGGTGACGGCATGGTTGTGTTTGGCAGAAAACCTTCCTTCCGGCACCGCGCAAAGACCTTCTGATGTCATCCGTATCTATGGCGGGAAGTCCGTGGAGGTGCTGAATACCGACGCCGAAGGGCGCCTGGTGCTTGCCGATGGGCTCGTGAAAGCTCAGGAAGAAAATCCAGACGTTCTTATCGATGTAGCTACCCTCACCGGTGCGCAAGGAGTGGCGCTAGGAGAACGGACGTCCGGAGTAATGGGCGATGCGGACATCCGCGATGCTGTCGTGGCTGCTGCAGACAGCGCCGGCGAACCCATGTGGGCCATGCCTCTACCCGAATACTTGCGTGCCTCTTTGGACAGCACCATCGCCGATATTCAAAACATTGGAGATCGCGCCAATGCGGGGATGCTCACTGCCGGTCTTTTTCTCAAAGAATTCGTGGACGATACACCCTGGGCGCATCTCGATATCGCCCGTCCCTCTTTCAATGAAAAGCCTGCCCATGGTTTCACTACCCGTGGGGGAACCGGAATTGCCGTGCGCACCCTCCTGCAGTACCTCAGGAATTACGCAGGAGGCGAGGCAAAGAACTAGCGCTGGTGAGCGTCACTTTTTGCGCTGCGCCGCATCCCATGCCCGCATGCGTGACGGATACCCACTGAGATTGACGTCGAATGCGGGAACCTTGAGTTCCTTGGCTACTTTGCGTGCCGTCGCAGGGTCTGGAATTTTGCGTCGCGTCCATTCACCGGTGTCTGCGACCAACACCATGGTGGTTTGGGTTACCTGAGTCGCCGGTTCGATATACGCCTCAATTCCGTCGCGTGTAGCCACGAATTCCCGCAAATGCGCCAGGGTTTCCGCCTGTGCCTTACGCGCGGAAGACCCTCCACCTGTGGAGCCGCGTTTTTTTCTGCTAAAGATTCCCACGTGTCCAGAGTAGACGCTGGTTACAGAACGTGCGCCGAGGTGACACTATGGTGGGAGTAAACACGCCCATGTCATGGCAAGGAGAAGCCACAGTGTCCGAGACTCCCCAGACCGAATTCGATGTCCTTATTCTGGGCGGAGGCAGCGGAGGCTATGCAACGGCATTGCGCGCCGCCCAACTGGGAATGACCGTGGGGCTCGTGGAGGAATCAAAACTAGGGGGCACCTGCCTCCATAACGGTTGCATCCCCACCAAGGCCCTGCTCCACGCGGCGGAGGTCGCTGATACTGCTCGAGAAGGCGCTTCTATAGGAGTCGAGACTTCCCTGGGCGGGATCGACATGGTGAAAGTCAACTCCTACAAACAAGGAATCATCGACAGGCTGCACAAAGGTCTGACCGGACTGGTGAAGTCCCGCAACGTCACCGTGATTGAGGGGCGTGGAACCCTCAGCGGTCCCGACACCATTGAGGTAAACGGCACCCACTACCGAGGGAAGAATCTGGTGCTCGCCACCGGCTCCTATTCACGCACCTTGCCTGGTCTCACGATCGAGGGGCGGGTCATCACCTCGGATGAAGCCCTCGAGATGTCTTCTGTTCCGTCATCCGTCATCGTGCTCGGTGGGGGCGTTATTGGGGTGGAGTTCGCTTCTGTGTGGTCGTCGTTTGGTACAGACGTCACTGTGGTGGAAGGCCTGCCACATCTGGTCCCTCAAGAAGAGCCTGCGATCTCCAAGACACTGGAGCGAGCATTCCGCAAGCGCGGAATCGCGTTTAAGACTGGAGTGCGATTCCAGGGCGTCACTCAGCACGACAGTGGTGTGAGCGTCACTTTGGAGGATGGGACCACACTGGAAGCTGAATACCTGTTGGTGGCAGTAGGCAGGGGCCCTCGGACCGAGGGCCTTGGGTATGAGGAAGCCGGAATCCGGATGGACCGCGGTTTTGTGCTCACGGACGAACGCCTCCACACGGGTGTTGGCCAAATCTACGCCGTGGGCGACATTGTGCCCGGGCTGCAGCTTGCACACCGAGGCTTCCAGCAAGGAATTTTTGTGGCCGAAGAAATCGCCGGTTTGGCTCCCGCCTCGATTATTGAAAAGCACATCCCGCGAGTCACCTACTGCGAGCCCGAAGTGGCTTCCGTGGGGCTCACCGAAGCAGAGGCGCGAGAACTGCACGGCGAAGCGGTCTCCAGTGTGGAATACAACCTGGGCGGCAACGGCAAGAGCCAAATTTTGGGCACTGCCGGATTCATCAAACTGGTACGAGTCGCAGACGGCCCAGTAGTGGGAGTCCACATGATTGGTTCACGCGTCGGGGAACAAATTGGAGAAGCCCAACTGATTGTGAGTTGGGACGCGCATCCTGAAGATGTTGCTTCGCTCGTGCACGCACACCCCACCCAAAATGAAGCCCTGGGCGAAGCCCACTTGGCCCTCGCGGGCAAGCCTCTTCACGCACACGACTGATCGCAGGGAGAATCAGAGACATGACAACAGAAGTCACACTTCCCGCACTGGGAGAATCTGTCACCGAAGGTACCGTCACCCGGTGGCTCAAGTCCGTGGGCGACACCATTGCGGTAGACGAACCTCTCGTAGAAATCTCGACAGACAAGGTCGACACCGAGATTCCTTCCCCGGTTGCTGGAGTGCTCACCGAAATCGTTGCCGGAGAAGACGTCACGGTAGAAGTGGGTGCGGTCCTGGCGCGCATCGGGAGCGAGGACGCCGCCGTACCTTCAGCGCCGGCACCCGCTTCCCCCGCGGCAGCTGCTGCGTCCTCCACTCCGGAGCCAGCGGAAAAGGCCGCTCCCTCCGCACCCTCCCCCAGTGACACAACGTCCACTCCCCCTTCGCCCGCTCCGGTAGCAGATAGTTCTTCTGCACCGGCCACTTCAAGCGACGACGTAGAGGTCACGCTTCCCGCTCTAGGCGAATCAGTAACGGAAGGCACTGTGACGCGCTGGCTTAAATCTCTGGGCGACTCCGTAGAGATGGACGAACCTCTCGTAGAAATCTCGACAGACAAGGTCGACACCGAGATTCCTTCTCCAGTCGCGGGAACGCTGGCCGAAATTGTTGCTGCGGAGGATGCCACCATTGAAGTAGGTGGTGTGTTGGCGCGCATCGGTTCTGCGGGAGCCGTCTCTGCCGCTACGACTTCAGAAACGAAGCCTGCTCCGGCTATGGAAGCTACCGCTTCCCCTGCCGTCGAGGACCCGCCTGCAGCTGCCCCTGCCCCTGCCACACCTGCCTCTGCCACCT
>WTKG01000055.1 GCA_011524475.1 Demequinaceae bacterium | reverse complement strand
AAGAGACAGGTGCAAGGGGCAGGGCAAGCAGCAAGGAGCCCGAATACACCTGCTCCGCAAGAGCCGCGGCGAGTGTCACTGGCCCGCCGCGTCGTCCACAAGCGCCGTCAGCACTGACGCAGATGCTTCTCCGAGAATGCGAGCAGCAACCCGCCCTTGGGGATCAATCACCAGTGTGGTGGGAACAGCGTTCAACGCCACAAAACCCTGCAGTTGGGCCAATGCTCGCCCATCGGCGTCATCAATAGAGGGAAATTCGATAGCAAAATTACGTTGAAAAGCTTGTGCTGTTCCCTGATCGTCTCGGGAGTTGACTCCCAGAAGTTGAACGTCTTCTCGCGCATCTAGTTCTACAAGAAGCGGAGCCTCTGCACGACACGGAGGGCATGCGGCATACCACGTGGTGACAATCACGACCTGGCCACGGTAGTCCGTCACATCAATAGCGTCGCCGGTATACGAAGTTCCCACCAAAGAAAGAGCCTGCGTACGTGCCTCCACTGGCCATTCCGTAACAGTGCCGTCACCGCTTACAAAGCCGGGGTTGTCAAACTCTTCTGCGGGCACACACGCGGCAAGCACCAGGCAACTAATAATGACAAGACTTGCGCGACGCAGCATCATGCGGGCACCTCAATTGCGGAGGCCGGTTCCTGATACGCCACTACCCGCATCCCCTCAGGTTCCACTGCCACCGAGGTTACAGACGCGAGAGCGCATTGGCGTCTGCGCGGGTCATGGAGAAGGGATCCTCCCTCCAGAGACCTGCGGGCCACCCAAATCGGCAACTGGTGACTCACGATCACTGTTTCCTGGTGAGGACATGCCGCGGCCGCATCTGTGATGGCGGCAATCATCCGTGCACGCTGGGTGGCATATGGTTCTCCCCACGAGGGCTTCCAAGGATTACGAAGACGCCACCAATGACGCGGGTGAAGGTAATGAGCAACTCCGCCGATACGCTGCCCGGCGAAGTCATTACTGGCCTCAATTACTCTGTCATCTGTGTGAATATCCAGGCCGAAGGCCTCGGCAATAGGCGCTGCTGTTTGCTGGGCACGAATGAGTGGGGACGCAACTATGCGGCCAACATCTGCCTCCGTGGAACGGAAAAATTTGGCCACTGCAACAGCCATATCCTCCCCTGCCGAAGAAAGCCGAAATCCTGGAGCTCTGCCATAGAGAACCCGGTCGGGATTATGCACGTGACCGTGCCTCACCAAATGGACTATCGACATACGTCAATTCTCCCAGGTCAGGTCAGTGCTGCGCGCAGTACATCAGAATCGATCGTCCAAAATCCGATCTCTTCCCCGTCCACTGTCACCACCGGCACTTTGTCGTTGTACCTGGCCACTAACTCGGGGTCGGAGTCGATATCTACCACTTTCCATGATGCTGATGTTTGCGCGCATACAGCCTCGACTACTACTGCAGCATCGTCACACAGATGGCACCCGTCACGGGTGTAGAAGACGACACGTTCACTCACTCATTCATCATAAGCGCCCAAGTGCCTCTCCATTGGTGGGTAGGGTGAGTGCGTGAATGCGAGCGGCACCAGCAGCGCGCAAGGAATGCCAGTGGCGGCATTCTTTGACGTAGACAACACGATTATTCGTGGAGCTAGCGCATTCCACATAGCCCGAGGCCTCCACGCTCGCGGATATTTCAAGACATCTGATATCGCCCGTTTTGCTATTGACCAGATGCGCTACGTGATGTTCGGTGAATCTAAAGAACAAATTGATCGCATCCGCGATAAAGGGCTCTCGATCATTCGAGGCTGGTCGGTTGCAGAGATGGCCACCATCGGTGAAGAGATTTACGACGAAGTCCTTGCATTGCGAATTTTCGCCGGCACCAAGGCGATCCTTGATCGACACCTTGCCGCCGGACACGAAGTGTGGCTGGTCACCGCCTCCCCTGTAGAGATTGGGCGCATCATCGCTCGTCGTCTGGGATGCACCGGGGCTTTGGGTACGGTGGCCGAACGTTCACGTGGTCTATACACCGGTGCTCTCGTGGGACCCCTACTGCATGGGGAGAAAAAGGCGGAAGCTGCGCGAGCGCTGGCCGAAGAACGAGGAATCGATCTAGGTGCGTCCTACGCCTATGGGGATTCATTAAACGACACCTTCATTTTAGAATCCGTAGGCAATCCGACAGCTATCAACCCGGAACCTCGTCTGCGTAAGCACGCGAAGAAGGCAGGGTGGCCAATTCAGGATTTCCGCGGAAAGAACGGTGACGGGCGTCGTAGCATCATGCAAAAAACTGCCACCGGAACGGTATGGGTTCTTCTGACCGTGTTCCGAGGACTCAAACGTGCGCTGCGGGCTTTATTCCCGCGCGGCACATGAAAGTATGGGGAAACCTTGAGGCACCGCCGCGAGCGGGGCGAACCTACTTCTTGTTACGACGCTGGTGACGCGTCTTGCGAAGGAGCTTGCGGTGCTTCTTCTTCGACATCCGCTTGCGACGCTTCTTAATGACGGAACCCACAGGACCTCACTTACTTGCTTTCACGATTATTGGGGCGCCGTTCAGCGCACGAGCGCCTAGCCTACCGCGCCCGAGGCCGGCCCGTGGTCCTCGTCCACTACAGAGTGCAGTGCTGCATTCTCCATAAAGGCTTCCACGGCGTGCTGAGGGACACGAAAAGAACGGCCAAATCGCACAGCCGGCAGGTCTCCGGAATGAACCCAGCGATACACAGTCATGCGGGATACGCGCAACATTTCGGCAACTTCGGCGACGGTAAGGAACGCCGTGCGCGGCGAGGATCTGTCAGCCATGAGTTCCCATTCTGTGTGCGTTCACCGAAGGATATCGGCGGAACAATGTTCCAACCTTAGGGGCTGGTGTGACTAATGTGAAGAGCTGTTGTCACGTTTTTGCTCAGAAATGCCGATAACCGTAGGTGGTAGAGAACTATCCAAGGTTGCCACAGCCCTAAGGGAGTGACATGAGTGAGCGGTCGCAGGCAGGCGAGGTGATGCGCGCATGGATCGATCAGCAAGCATTCCAAGCACCTGCCCGGCTTGCCCTCGTAGTGTTTGCTGCCGTGATTGTGGTGATTGCGGGATTGCTCGCATTACCAGCATCTAGTTCCACCGGCGAGTCCATCGGAATCGTGAATGCCCTCTTCACAGCCACGTCGGCCGTGTGCGTCACGGGGCTGACCGTTGTTGATACCGGAACAGATTTGTCCTTTTTCGGCCAAGCCGTCGTCCTTGCTGGTATCAAAATCGGTGGTCTTGGAATCATGTCGATCGCGGCTCTGCTGGGCCTGGCCGTATCGCGGCGTCTCGGCCTTACTCAAAGACTCCTGGCGCAAGATGAAAGCCGCGCTACTGGTCTAGGAGACGTGCGGTCACACCTGAAAGCGATTGTCATCATCTCGGCGGCGGTGGAGGCTGCCCTCACGGTGATCTTGTTGCCTCGACTGTTGTTGCACCACGAGAACGTCGGGGTGGCCGTGTGGGAGTCGTTTTTCTACGCGATATCTGCCTTCAATAACGCTGGCTTCGTTCCGGCCGAAGGGGGGCTTACGCCTTTCGCATCGGATGTGTGGATGCTCCTTCCGATTGCCACTGGTGTGCTCATCGGATCCTTGGGTTTTCCAGTGTATGTCGCACTCCTACGTGGGTGGCGACGTCCCTCGAAGTGGCCACTCCATACCAAACTGACCCTGGCGGGAACAGGCATCCTCGGCACGATTTCTGTGGCCGTGATGGGAATCTTCGAGTGGCGGAATGCTGACACGCTGGGCGGCCTCGGTACCCCCGAAAAATTTCTCAACATGGTTTTTATGTCTATCAATCAACGCTCAGGAGGATTCTCTACCTTTGCCTCGGGTGCAACACAAGAGCACACATGGCTTTTTGAAGACGTGATGATGTTTATCGGTGGAGGCTCGGGAGGAACCGCCGGTGGAATTCGAGTGACGACATTTGTAGTGATTGTCCTCGCAATGGTTGCCGAGATCAGGGGTCGCCGAGACGTAGAAGCCTACGGAAAGCGCATCGGCACAGAAGTGGTGCGCGTCGCTATCTCAGTGTTCATGTTTGGTCTCATTACTGTGGTGATCGGCACTGTCATCGTGCTCATGCAAACATCACACCTGGAAGGCTTCACCCTGGACCGAGTTTTATACGATGTCATCTCTGCGTATGCGACTTGTGGGTTATCTACCGGAGTGGCAATGGAAGCTCCCGATCCAGCGAAACTTACCTTGACCGTACTCATGTACATGGGGCGTATTGGGTCCATGACGCTCGCAGCCGCGCTAGCGTTAAACAACCAACTCCGGGTTATCCGGTTGCCATCAGAAAGGCCGATCATTGGCTGACAACGATAACGACATTGGGGTCCTCGTCATTGGACTCGGGAGGTTCGGGTCGGCAATAGCCGACGAACTCGACAATCTAGAGGTAGAAGTCCTGGCGGTAGAAAAGGACCCTCACCTCGTAGAGCGATGGTCCACCCGTCTTCCCGTGGTGGAAGCAGATGCCGCAGACCCGCGCGCGCTCGAACAACTTGGGGCACGTGACTTTAATGCCGCAGTTGTGGGAGTTG
>WTKG01000084.1 GCA_011524475.1 Demequinaceae bacterium | reverse complement strand
TACTTTGGCTGCTCCTGGGATGGAAGACACAACGGTTTCCCCCGAGGCACTGTCGACCTAGGTTTACTCGATGTGAATGTGCAGCGTCCTTCCTCTATTGACCTGAGCTACGGATGGGTCGTGGACGACAATCCAGAAGTAAGGCTTTCCCTGAGCAACACGTCGTCCTTTGCGCTTCCCGGCTTTTACGGGGAACCGAGTAGGTCACTCCTGCTCGTCAAGGACGGAACTGTGGTGGCCGAAGCCTGGCCCGCGAGCGCCAACCGCAATACAGGGGTCATTGCGGAAGAGACGGCTCCGCGTGAAGGGGGTCCAGAAGAAGCTGATATCGCAATCTGGCCAACACCCGAGGATTACTGGGGGCTTCTCAACCCTGCAGAAACCCTCAAGGGGACCTATCTATGGCGGGATGTCAACGGCTGCTGGACCGAGTCGGGCCACTCGGCCGTGGAGTCGGGGACATACACGTTGGTGCTCACGCAATCCTTATACCTGAACGCTGGTGAATACGACGAGGCGTACCCACTGGATGTGCCTGATTCTGCAGAAGCCGCTGCGCGAAACGCGGAGCGCGAAGCGACTACTGACGCTGTTGCGGAGATTTCCGGCGGCGATATTCAAGAGCCAGCTCTTGATATCCCGGCGCCCTACGAATGGGCGGAACTGCAGGTGTGGTTCTCTTTGGGAGACATCGTCATCAATTCCTAACCCAATGTTTTTGCTCCCTCAGCCGTACTAGTGAATATAGGCGGCATGGTGCCGCATGACACGGCAGATCAAGGGAGTACATAACGTGAAAAACATCAGAGGATTCCGCGGAGTCACCGTTGCGGTCGTCGGTGCCGTGGCAGTGATGCTTGTGACAGCAGTAGGCGCGACCGCTGTACAGGTATTTTCAAGTGGACAAGACGCACATTCCCTCGAATTTGCTCCTGCAATCGGAGCAACAGAAGACGCATCTCACGAGAAAGAAAAAGACGTTGACTCGGGGGACAAAGACCCTGATGCCACACCCAGTGCGTCACCCTTGCCTTCTAAGAAAGAAGACACATCCGACTCTGCTGCGGACAAAGCATCCGACACAAAACAGGAATCAGACAAAGAGAAAGATTCCACAGAGCAGCCTGCTTGCGAAAGCGAAGACCGGGAGTACAAACACCGCAGCCCCGAAACCAACTGCGAGTGGAAAATCAAGGATGGTTGGTATTGGGACCGCTTCAGTGACTCCTACGAACAGTGTGTAGACGGAGCTGGCCCAGCCCGCGACTTTGGTTACTACAGCTGCGTGAAAAACGACTGGGTGCCCGCCACGGGATGGGTGAAGCTCTATGACTACTTTGCTCCATGCGTGCTGTGGACTGACGCCGCAACCGGAAACACCTTCCATGGGGGCCTCATCGAATTTGATGGTTGGAAGAAGATGACCGCCTGCAACCCCAGTGAGGGCACGTATGGCTCGAAATACCGGGTAATCCATAAGAGCGGCACGGCTTTCGCCTCCACCAGCGGCAGTACCTGCACAGGAATCGTGGAGAACGTCAAGGGCGCTCCGCACCAATGGAGCTGCAACCCACACACCTGGGGAGCACACGGGACGGGTGAGTGGGTACTTGCCTCTGACGGTTACGCGTGGTTCTCCGCAAAGAAGAAGTACTTCTCCACTGACACGCCTGTCTACGTTGGCGATTCCGTATATGAGTGGAACGGCAGCACGTGGGTGGACGTTACTCCTGTAGACGACCCCGAGCCGTCGCCGTCTGCCACCGCTGACGACAAGTAGTGGCGATGCGCGCACACCAGACGGCCCGAGGAGCCATTTCCCTCAGCATGGCTCCTCGGGTGGGTGGTGCGCACTCTTCCCCTCACAGTGTGACAATCTCCACGAATCGGACACTGGCGCACAGAGCGATTGCGTCACATACTGCACACAAGACGGTCGCCAGACGTGGGGTACGTGGATGTGTGGCATTAGCCACATCCGCAATACCCGCCCCAAGGTTTCGACACCGTCGCACGTATGTGTGTACAGAGGCGAAAAATTCGCACTGTGCTGAGGAGGCTCCGATGGCGAACTGGAACGAGATACTCGACCAGCTCGTGCGCGAGCGCGGAAGTTCGCTCGTGGGCTACGGCTATATCCTCACGGGAAACTCGCGAGATGCAGAGGATTTGTTCCACGACGCTGTCGTACGCACCTTCTCTAAGGGAAAAGGGACCGTGTCTCTTGCGCAGGCCGAGGCATACGTGCGACGGGCAATGTTAAGTGCTCACATAGATGCGGGCAGACGCGAAAAATCGTGGCGAAGTGTTTTTCACTTGTTCCGTCGGGACGCCGAAGCTCCGGCTGTCTCGGGGGGAGTTGAATTCCGCACCGATCTCCAAGTGGCGTTGCAACACCTCACTCCACGCGAGCGAGCCTGCACCGTATTGCGCTTCTTCGACGACCTCACTGCTGCCGCAATAGGGGAAGAGTTGGGGATTTCCGAGGGGGCGGTACGTCGCTATCTTTCTGACGCCGCTGTGAAATTGCGTGGACATGTGGGACGTTGGGACGAGGAACCCGCCATCCCCTCTGAAGGAAGAAATCAGAATCAGATACCCGTCGAGAATTCTTCCCCTGTTCCACACGCGTCGATAGACAGGCACCGGGAGTCGCGCTCATGAACATGAACAACGAGATGAAAAATCTGCGTGACATGGGCGCACGAAAGTATTCGCCTGACAGTGACAATATTCGATCTTTAGTCATGCGCGCTCGTAGGCGACGCACAGCACGCACCGTAGGGATATCTGCTGCAAGTTCGGCGACCGCCCTCCTTGTGGCAGTTGTCGGAGTACAGGTTGCGCAGGTGGTACAGGAACTTGACGCAGGCAGAAGTGACCGCAACTTGATTGAACGCTCCTTCGAAGAACTTTTCGACTCCAAATATGCAGCCGATAACGGGGCGTACGGGGGAGACATCAATCTGGACGAGATTTTCGCCCAACTCAACAACGCCGCCCAGACGGAAACCACCAAGCCATCTCAAAACACGGGTGAATCCAACAATGGGGGTAGTGGTTCCGGTTCTGGTTCTGATTCGGGCTCTTCAGGGGGCTCTGGTGGGACATGCACGGATGACACCACCACGTATGAGTACAAGTGGTACGACTGCTCAGCAGAAAAATGGAAAATCAAAGACGGCTGGTATCAGGACGTATACGGCGATAACTCGTGGCGCAACTGCGCAACGGACGGAGGCATCTCACATCCCGCCCAAGGCGTGTATTACAACTGTGACTACGGGACCTGGAAAAGCCTGGAAGGGTGGATTCTCCTCGGGGACGCTGCTTATCAGTGTGTGAACTGGTACGACCGCGCCACCGGAACCTGGTACTGGGGCGCGTACGCCTCTCCGTGGAACAAGTTGCTTATCTGTTCTGGGCCAAACGCCACGTACTACAGCGAATACACATACCTCGATGGTGTAGCAACGTGGGCCTCGAATGGCGACGGCACATACAAGTGCAAAGGCAACGAATGGACCGACAGTGACACCGGTGCCCCCTTTGCCTTTGAGTGCCGCACCGGAGACACCATCCTCACGGACTCGGACTACAAGAAGTTTGTGTACTCCGTCTTCTACCCCGGATCCACCTTGGTGAAGTACTGGCACAAAGACGACATCGTCTACCACGAAGACGACTCGTTCTTCTGGAACGGATCAGCGTGGACACAGACCCCCGCGTGAGTCGGGGCTCAGCAAGGGGTCTGTGTATGCCTAGCGTGACGTAGGGAAATTAACGCTTGGCCAGCAGGTCACGAATTTCTGTGAGCAGTTCTGTGTCCGTCGGCCCTGCCGGTTTTTCCGCCTCTTCTTTTTTGTTTCGATTACTCAATGCGTTGATAGGGGCCACCACCACAAAGTAGACAGCAGCCGCTACCAGTAAGAAGTTCACGAGCGCATCAATCACCAAGCCGAGGGAGAAGGTAGCTCCATTAAGTGTGAAGACACCCACCCCCGTGAGGTCAGGTTCCCCAAAAATAGCGGCAATTAACGGAGTGATGACTCCTTCGACAACCCCTGAAATAACGGCACTGAATGCCACACCCATCACGAACCCGACTGCGAGTTCTACAACGTTTCCTCGCATTGCGAAGTCTTTGAATCCTGAAAGCATGACACCCTCCCGCGCCTATGTGATATTTCGGTTGACAGTATCACCAACACTCCTGGCGACACGTTAATGCGTGCCCGCGCGCGCAGACCGAAGGACGTTACCCAGAGCGAACGAGACACTCACATGCACGGTGACCGCCCCTCGCGCATCAACATCACACTCCACCTCGTGAGCGCCGTTGTCGAATGCCACGGCCCGCGCGGTCTCACAAGGATCCGTGGCGGTACCTAACGCGCGCGCATCACGACTCACATATGCACCTGCAAGGGCAGCAAGATCAGCGGCAGATTGAGCTCGCGCAGAAGCAATCTGAACAGCGCCAGCGGTAGCTATTGCCACGCCTATAGAAACCACCACAGCGATGATGCCCACAGAAACAATGGCGACAGAGCCTTGGTCGCGAAACGCGTTCACGCACTACCCACC
>WTKG01000038.1 GCA_011524475.1 Demequinaceae bacterium | reverse complement strand
GATCAACTCTGCGTGGATACGGACGTCCGTTGTGGTCCCCCCAATGCCGCCAGAAGGCTGGTGCATCATGACGCGGGCGTGGGGAGTCGCATACCGCTTACCTTTCGCTCCCGACGACAACAAGAACTGTCCCATCGAGGCGGCCATACCCATCGCCACCGTGGCGACATCCGGTTCTACATACTGCATGGTGTCGTAGATGGCCATACCTGCCGTGATCGATCCACCAGGCGAGTTGATGTACAGGTAAATGTCTTTGCTGGGGTCATCTGCAGCCAGCAACATCATTTGCGCGCAGATTGCGTTGGCGTTCTCGTCACGCACCTCACTGCCGAGCCAAATAATGCGTTCGCGCAGCAAGCGGTTAAAAATCGAATCCTGCAGTCCCATTCCCAATCCGGATGGACCTTCCAGGTGGCCTGGTGAGCCGGTCACGTCAGTCACGTTTCCTCCCTTACGTCTACGCCAGACACTAACGTGCATGGCGCGCACATGATGGCTAAAAGGGGCAGGTTTCGCTACCGGGTGAACATCTGCCTTCCGATCAGGAGGGAGTAAAATAGTGGCGCGGGTATTCCCCGCACCGGAAACTCTGAATCGAGGATGCTGTGACTACGCCTGAGCCCGCATACGCAGAAATGCCCACACCCGGCACTACTCCCAGTTACCCAAAAGACTGGATGGGAATCGTCGCACTTATTGCGCCCCTCGTGGGGTTCGCAATCGCAGGTATTGTTCTGGGCCATCTAGGCCTCAAAGCAAACAATGAGGGAACAGCGAACAACCGTGGCCTGACTATCGCAGGTCTCGTGTTGAGTTACGTGTTTACCGCCACAGGAGCAGTGATCGCTCTTGCCTACTTCGTATTAATCGCCGCTACGGTCACATCAGGAAACGCCTAACTCAAGGCTCCGCAAAGCACCTAGGGAACTAGAAACACCAGCGCCGTCGCATTGATGGCGAAGTTAGGCGGTTTCCTCGTCCTCTTCGCCCGTCCCGATGGCGGCGCTCAGGTCTACGTCTGCGCCCGCGGTGTCTTTGACTGTCACTTGACGTAACGCAATAGAAGCCGCCTTGGAACGCGCGACCTCAGCAGCGAACGCTGGCACCTGGCCTTGCTTCTGGGCGTTCTCGATAAATTCAGTCGGGTCAGTGCCGTATTGACGGGAAATATTGAGCATGAAGTTAAGTAGCTCGTTTTCGTCAACCTCGACGTTAAGGTCCTCGACTAGTTGATCCAAGATGATCTGCTTGCTGAGAGCCGCTGTTGCTTCTGCTGTCACTTCGGCACGGTGCTCGTCGTCTTCGAGGCGGTTTTCCCCCGCAAGGTGGTCGTGAACTTCTTGCTCGATGCGCTTCTTCGGCAATTCGATATCTACCTTGTCGAGCAGGGTCTCCACGAGACCGTCACGGGCCATGATTGCCTGGTTGTTGGCACGGATGCGTTGCGCCTGGGTGGCGAGGTCGTCGCGCAATTCCGCAACGGTGTCGAACTCTGAGGCAAGCTGAGCGAACTCGTCGTCCGGTTCGG
Organism: Demequinaceae bacterium; assembly: GCA_011524475.1. GTDB lineage: Bacteria > Actinomycetota > Actinomycetes > Actinomycetales > Demequinaceae > WTKG01. Next base: position 3,106 of record WTKG01000038.1, on the reverse strand, counting down.
GGAGCTCCCGCTCTTTCACGCCAGTGACCTTGACCGTGATGTGCGCCTGCTGGCCGGCGTGCTCTCCTGCAGCGAGGGGGCCGTCATAGGTAGTGACCTCGTCTGCCGACAGCCCAATGATTACGTCATCGAGACCGTCAAGCATGTTCCCCGAACCCACCTGGTAGGAGGTTCCCTGCACAGCATCGACGTCTTTGCCATCAATTTGGGCGGAAAGGTCCAGGATCACGAAGTCGCCGTCTTTCGCCGGGCGATCCACCGTCTTAAGGGTCGCAAACCGTTCGCGCAGCGTGACCATGCGTGCGTCGATGTCTTCGTCGGTAACCTCCGCCGGCTCCACTTCCACCGTGATGTCTGCAAGCGGAGGAAGGGTGAACTCGGGACGCACCTCTACGGTCGCTGTGAATTCGATGCCGTCCTTGCTGTCTGCTTCCGCAGGGATTTTGGTGAGCTCGATTTCGGGACGCCCAAGTGGACGCACATCGTTTTCGTCCACTGCCTCGGCGTACCACTCTGCAAGATTGTCGTTCACGGCTTGTTCGATGACCGCTCCGCGGCCCACCCGCTGTTCGATCAATTTCGAGGGAGCCTTGCCCTTACGGAAACCAGGAATGTTCAACGATGCGCCCACGCGCTCGTATGCATTCTTCATCGCGGGGGCAAATTCTTCTGCCGTGCGGGTGACCGTGATCTTGACGGTCGTGTCATCAATTTTTTCGAGGACGCTAGTCACGAATGCTCCTGAAGCTCACATAGGGGTCCGCGCCTAGGTGCGCGGGAGACTACGAGAGTCTACTCGGGCTCACAGCACAGTCTGCACGTGAGCACAATAATCCGTCAGTCGGGGTGACAGGATTTGAACCTGCGACCCTCTGCTCCCAAAGCAGATGCGCTACCAAGCTGCGCCACACCCCGATGCCTCTCACCGCCAAGAGCAGTGCGAGACTCGGCTACTCTAGTACGCGCACACCTGCTTCGTGGCAGTGCGTGCGGGTGTAGTTCAATGGTAGAACCTCAGCCTTCCAAGCTGATGGTGCGGGTTCGATTCCCGTCACCCGCTCCACCGGGGAACATCTGCGGTTAGATAAATGCTCCCAGAATCGCTCCAGCAACGGCCATGGCCACGATGTCGTGACCACTATCAATGGCAGTGAGACCAAAAGAACGCATCGCAAATCCGTTGTGAATCACGTGTGCACCCCCGCGGAACACCAGACCCAACACTGCTCCCAGCAATAAGCCGCCTCCTACAGAGGTGACACCTAAGGCCACCATCAGCAGGGCCAACACCAAAGCAGTGAGAAAGGCCGCCACCGCAGTCATGCCGTAGCGGGCACCAGCGCCTTCCATATTTTGGGCCTCTTCTGCTGTCAATCCCACATGCCCCATCCAGGTGTTGCCGAATACCTTGGGCGTGTACCAAGCCATACCCACGGCGAAAGCCGACAGTGTGGCAAGTGCGATACCTATCCAGGCCGTGCCGCCGAGCGCCCCTAGGTCAATCCATTCCATGATGTGCTCCTTCGTGAATTACCCAGCCTCTGCGGCTGCGGCGATGTCTTCTAGATCTTGTTGCACCATTGTGCGCGTGAGTTTGAGGGCGCCCTTGCTGGTGAGTCGGGTGAGAAAGCCGGGCGTGCGATTCGGATCCTGATATTGAGCAGAAAATGTCATTACCAACTTCGTACCGCCGTCCGCCGCGCTCACAGCGAATTCCGTGCGATAGTGCACTCCACGCGAATCCGACTCCACCACAGTGCGCTTGTTCTTCGACACCAACGCGACCTGCATTTCTTCTGTGGCGGATGTCCCAAAAACTCGACGCGTCTCTTTCCAGCGGACGCCCTTCTTGTACCCCGTGCCCTCCAGCCTTTCGACCGCCATGATGCTTGTGAGATTGCGCGGAGCATGGTCCAGATCCGTCAACACTTTCCATACGGATTCCACCGGCGCATTAATCTGCCGTTCGCACACAATTTCTGGGAAAAGCATGCGCCCCCTCCTCGCTCTCGAAACTATGCCCGTACAAAAACTGTAAGGGAACGGCGCGACATGCAAAAGAGGGCATGGAAAATCCCGTGAGGCACACGTCCTCAACACGCAGCCATAACCGAATGTTGAGACTCGCGGCGGAAGCAGTTACAGTGGCACCCGTTACAGAACCGAAAGGTAGGTCATGGGCACATCTGAGGTCCGCATCGCGAACGCGAATGCAGTGAACCTTGCCCCGGCCAACTCCGCCGCTGCATGCGGATGTGACAACTGCGCGTGCGCTCCCCAGTGTGCATGCCCTCCCCAGTCCTCAGCCTGCTGTAGTTAGAGCGCTGGCGAACCACCTGGACGGTGGCTTCTTGTACGCATACGCCAGCGCTCGCCCCGGGCTGTGTACATACGCCCCTCGCGCTCACGCGCACATCGTTTTTGTTGATCTCACACACGTAAAGGAAAATTTTCATGGCACGCATTTATGACAATGTCAGCGATCTGGTAGGAAACACTCCGCTGGTGCGCATCAACGCACTCGCGGAAGAATCGCAGGCAACAATTCTCGGCAAACTCGAGTACTACAACCCCGCTAAGTCCGTAAAAGACAGACTGGGGCTAGGGATTCTGAACGCTGCGGAAAAAGACGGCTCGCTTAAGCCGGGCGGCACCATTGTCGAGGCAACTTCCGGCAACACTGGTATTGCGCTGGCAATGTTGGGTGCGGAACGTGGCTACACCGTCGTACTCACCATGCCCGAAACCATGTCCAAAGAGCGCCGTGCACTGCTGCGTGCATACGGAGCTGAGTTGATCCTCACCCCGGGGCCCAAAGGTATGGCCGGCGCTCTTGCTGCGGCAGAGGAGATCGTGGCGGAACGCGACGGCGCGATCTTGGCCCGGCAGTTCGCCAATGAAGCAAACCCGGAAATCCACCGTCGCACCACAGCGGTCGAAATCTGGGACGACACTGACGGCAAGGTAGACATCGTCGTGGCCGGCGTGGGCACCGGCGGAACCGTGACCGGCGTGGGCGAAGCTCTGAAAGAAAAGAACCCAGACATTCAGATTGTTGCAGTGGAACCCGAAGAATCCCCCCTGCTCAACGGCGGCGACCCCGCAC
>WTKG01000145.1 GCA_011524475.1 Demequinaceae bacterium | reverse complement strand
GGAGATGTGTATAAGAGACAGACTCTAGCACGAGCGCTGTCAACGTTACGATTCATCTATGGGCGTCCTCGACCGATTTGAACGCGGTGTAGAAAGCGCAGTCACCTCCGCCTTTTCAAAAGCTTTCCGTACGGGCGCGCGACCGGTGGAGTTGATCAGCGCAATAAAAAAGCAGGCGGATTCGGACGCAACAGAAGTGGATCGTGACCGCACGATCATTCCTAACGAATATGAGGTATCGCTCGGGGACTCAGACTATTCAATGGTGACGGACTGGGGGCGAGAAGCCCTCCAAAGCGAATGCGAAATGGCGCTCACCGAACATGCGTCCACCCATGGGTACGTACTAGTGGGAAAAGTCTCCGTCAAGTTCGTGCAGACATCGGACCTGGCTCCGGGGCGTTATACGGTGCGTTCTCGTACCTCAAAGTCTCCTGGAGCGCCTTCCTTGCATACACAGACGCCAGGACGAGACGCCCACGCGGCCTATCCATTAGTCGACGTTGACGGCAAGCGCTATCACCTCACCAAGGAAAAAATGACTGTGGGGCGTGGTTCAGAATCCGACATCATGGTGGACGACGCGGGGGCGAGCCGTGAGCATTGCACGTTTGAACGAACGCCCTACGGAACTATCTTGACTGACCTGGGTTCGACCAACGGAACATACGTCGAAGATGAACGCATCACAGAAGTCACCTTGATGGACGGAAATGCCATCACTGTGGGCCGCACCACGATCATGTACTGGGACGCTATAGAGAAGGAAGCCCCCTAATGGCTCAATTCTCATCCAGCGTGTTCCAACTAGGTTTTTTGGTTCTCTTGTGGGCACTTGTACTTTCTGCAATTGCAGTTTTACGTGCCGATATGTACGGGGTTCACACGCTTTTTCGCCTGCGAGATAGAACAGGTCCAGCTCAGCAATCTGCCCATCAAGCCCCCGCACGAACAGAGCTTTTGTCACGTCCCGCATGGGAGTTACGCATTACTGAAGGACCATTGAGGGGAACCACGGTGCCACTGGCTTCAGCACCCGTAACCATTGGACGCGCGCCCACCTCCACCGTCGTGATTGACGACGATTACTGTTCGGCACGCCATGCACGAATCTTTCTTGCCGGAGGTTCATGGCATCTAGAAGACTTAGGCTCCACGAACGGCACAGTCCTGAACGGAAGCGCCCTCCGTGAACCTGCTCTCCTTGAGGTCGGCTCTACTATGGCGATCGGGGAAACGCGCATAGAGGTGGATGAGCAATGACCATTGGAATCGACTTTGCCGCCCGTTCAGACATAGGGCTGGTGCGCGCGTCGAATCAAGACTCTGCTTTCGCAGGCCCACATGTGTTAGTGGTTGCTGACGGAATGGGTGGAGCGGCAGGTGGCGACATCGCCTCTTCTATTGCCGTGACCCACCTCGCGGCACTGGAAAGTGAGACCGTTGACCCGGATACCGCTGTGGATTCCCTCAAAGAAGCTATCGCGAAAGCGCATGAAGAAATCATGGAGCGCGCTCACGATGACCCGGATCTGAGCGGCCTGGGCACCACCGTCACAGCGTTACTTCGCTCTGACACGACTATGGCGATGGCGCATGTGGGTGATTCGCGTGCCTACCTTCTGCGCAACAAAAAACTCGAACAGGTCACAACAGACCACTCGTTCGTGCAGCATCTTGTCGACACCGGCAGGCTTTCTGCGGCAGATGCAGAAAACCACCCCCGTCGGTCAATGTTGTTGCGGGTACTGGGAGATATTGACGCAGAAGTTCCCGTGGATATCAGTACCCGCGAAATCGTTCCGGGCGACCGTTGGCTGTTGTGCTCCGATGGTTTGACCTCAGTAGTAAGCAAGAGTGCAATTCACAAGACCCTCAAGCGAAGCGTCGTCCCAGCAGACGCCGCAGATGAACTCGTGGCTTTGGCTCTCGCGGCAGGCGGCCCTGACAACATCACATGCGTCGTGGCAGACATCGTGGACCTGGAATCAATTCCTGAACATCCAGGCAGAAACACGTCCATGCATACGGTGGGGGCGGCAGCAGACACGAGCACTCCCTAGTGGGGACAATTGCTGAGACTTCTGTCAGCTCACGCCGGACATTAGAAGCGGTTCTATTCGTTCTCGCGGTTGGGCTTTCCATCGCTGCGTGTGCTCTCGTGAGCATGGGCGCCGCGGGCAGTCTCACGTCTGAATTCTGGCTGTTTTCCGCCACCATCACTCTTCTGGGCGGTGTTCTCCACGGAGCGTTACGCGCGTGGGCGCCCGCAGCCGATCCGATTATTGCCCCCTTAGCGCTGGCATTGAATGGCATCGGTCTTGCGATGATTTACCGAATCGACCTTGGCTCCACCACGCGCCCAGAAGAAGGCGTCGCTACATCTCAGTTGCTCTGGACGGCCGTAGGTATGGTCAGTGTTCTTGTTGTCTTGGCCACGCTGCGCGATCACCGCCAGTTACGTCGCATGACGTTCACTGCCATGACACTCGGGATTGGGCTCCTCGCACTTCCGTTAGTGCCCCTCATTGGTACGGAACGAAATGGTTCGCGCGTATGGATTGAAGTATGGGGATACTCAGCACAACCCGCTGAATTCGCAAAAATCGCCGTAGCCGTATTTTTTGCTGGCTACCTTGTGGCTCATCGAGAGGTACTTGCTTTAGCAGGGCCAAAATTCTTGGGGTTGCGATTTCCACGGATCCGAGATGCGGGCCCCCTTGTACTTGCATGGGGAGTGTCGCTGGCAATACTCGTGTTCCAGCGAGACCTCGGAACCTCGCTCATCTTTTTCGGAATGTTTATCGCCATGCTGTATGTCGCCACCCAACGGGCGTCATGGGTAGTGATGGGATTGGGGTTATTTCTGGGGGGAGCCTTCGCGGCCAGTGCTGTGTTTCCCCACGTTGCGGCACGTTACGAGACTTGGCTGTTCGCTTTCTCTGGAGAAATTTATGACCGGAATCCGGGAGGTTCCGGGCAGTTAGTCCAAGGAATATTCGGGCTCAGCACCGGAGGACTGTGGGGCACTGGCTTGGGTGAAGGCCAGCCATGGCTCGTTCCCTTCGCCGAGTCCGACTTTATTTTTGCGGCTCTTGGTGAAGAACTAGGGCTAGCGGGAGTAATGGCTATCTTGACCATCTACCTGATCATCGGCCAGCGCGCCATGAGGACAGCACTGGGAGTGCGCGACGGGTTCGGAAAACTGCTCGCAGCCGGAATCGGCTTCACGCTCATATTGCAGGTATGCGTCGTCGTAGGTGGGGTGACCCGGCTGATCCCCCTCACCGGCATGACTGCACCCTTACTTGCCGCGGGAGGAAGTTCCCTTGTGGCTACCTGGATCATGATGGGTGTGCTTCTGCGAATTTCTGACAGCGCCCACCGAGCCGAAAGGGGTACCTCATGAATACTCCCATTCGGTCCTTAAGTGTGGTCGCTCTCGCCCTGGTCATGGCAGTGATGGGGTCAAGTACCTGGATTCAGGTGGGCGCAGCTGATGCGCTTGCAGACGATCCACGCAACGTGCGTGCGTTGTACCGCGACTTCAGCGATCCTCGTGGACCGATTGTGGTACAGGGAGAAGAGGTGGTCTTCAGTGCACCAGTCGAGGACTTTCTCGGGGTGCAACGTAGCTATACAGACGGAGAACTCTACGCGCACGTAACCGGGTTTTACTCCTTGGCCGTGAACTCCTCAGGCATTGAAAAAACTCACGACGACGTGTTGTCGGGGAATGCTGACTCTCAATTCTGGTCACGAATATTTGATGCGTTCGCCGGGCGTGAGCCCGAAGGGACGTCAGTGGAATTGACGCTCCATGCTGAGGTGCAACGTGCAGCCGCTACAGCCCTGGGGGACCAGGCAGGTGCTGTCGTCGCTCTTGACCCGCGCACCGGAGAGATCCTGGCCTTGGCTTCTACGCCCAGTTATGACCCCGCGGCTCTCGCTGTGCATGACACCGGCAGCGCTGCCGCGGCCTATGAGGCTCTGCTGACGGATGCCCAGCAGCCTTTGATCAATCGCGCCATCAGCGGAGACACCTATGCGCCGGGATCGCTTTTTAAACTGGTGGTTGCTGCTGCGGCACTGGAGCGCGGCGCCACGCCCCAATCAGAACTTGCGGCGCCCCGCGAACTCCCGCTACCACAAAGCACAAAAGTGCTGAGAAATTTCAACGGGGAAGAATGCTCCCCCACCGGTGTGATGACCCTGCAGGAGGCCCTTGCTGCTTCATGCAACACGGCTTTTGCGAATCTCGCCATGGAGATGACCTGGGAGCCAATCGAACGTAAGGCACAAGAATTCGGATGGGGTGAGTCTCTAGCCATCCCGCTTGCAGTGACGGAGTCACGCCTGTCCACCGATCCAGATTCCGCCACTACCGCTATCGCAAGCATCGGGCAACATGATGTGCGCGTCACTCCACTGCAGGTTGCGATGCTCATCTCTGGCATTGCATACGACGGGGTGGTGATGAAGCCACATGTGGTCTCTGCTGTGCGTGCCCCTGATGCCCATCTTCTAGAAAAAACGGAACCTACCGTGCTGTACAGCCCTCTCGATTCCTCACACGCCCATGCACTACGCGACATGATGGTGTATGCAGTGGAGAGTGGGACGGGAGTAGGGGCTCAGATCGAGGG
>WTKG01000168.1 GCA_011524475.1 Demequinaceae bacterium | reverse complement strand
TCCCAGGAGAGCGTGCGCGGCAGTAGCTCCCAAAGCCTCCGCTTCACGCGCATACCCTCGTGAGAAATCATTTAACTGAAGAGACCCGTCCGCACTGGTAGCCCGTACATGCAAACTGAGGTAGTCCCCTTCCACCTGGGCACGTGCCGAGATTGCAGCACCCGGATGTTCTCGCAGCATCCGCACCACCGTACGTTCTGCCTGGGCGCACGCCCGTGCCTCCTGATCGTCAAGCGCGTTCATTAATGCACGGGAGTCCTCAGCCGCTTCTTTCCACATTTCAATCGCCAGACACTCCCCGCCAGGGGTAGGCACCATGTCCTCCACCGAAAAAACCTGACGTACGTCTGCGCTACGCCCCAGAGCTTCCACATGGGCATACGGGGCAACGAGCGCGTCCCACTCCCCCTCACGTACCGCACGTAATCGTCCTGCAAGGGATCCACGCACTACTGTGACCGTGAGATCTGGACGTAAGAAACGCACTTGTGCGCATTCAGCGAGGGTCCGTGTCGCCACACGTGACTTCACCGAAAGTTCCTCTAAAGATCCATGCGGACTCACCAAGGCCAATCGCGGTTCAGCCTGCGGAATTACTGCAACAAGGTCAATGTCTTGGGGCTTTTCATGTGGCAGGTCCACCATGAGATGGACAATCGCATCTACCTCACCAGTCACGAGGGCGGTCCGGACCGCGGCTACGACAGGGTCTGGTTTTGCTGCACCCCGCACCGGCACCACCTCGTCGGATAAGGAAGCCAGTTCCACCGCACGTAGTTGTAGCGAATCCTTCTCGCGTGGAATGCGCGTCACCACAGCTGAGATGAGGGACGCGACGTGGTGTTTTGCCAAGGCGCTCGTCCGCGAACCAAGGCGGAAATTCATGGCTCTAGGGTGCCCATCCGAAGGCGAGACTACAAGCCGCCGCGCGGGAGTCATGCCGGGGGAACCACCCACAAGACTTCTACCCACTTCTGTTCGATCACGATTCCTTCTTCAGTTGCGCAGGTTCCGTCTTCATTAATGCACACAGACCTTCCTGGCCTCACATCCAGGTGTGCCAGGCCGCGCAACACGTCAGAGTCTCGGTCTGACACTCGAGCCACTGTCCACATACCCGCAGGCGCCTCTGTAGCCGGCCTCGCCGGAGGGCGAATCACTGTGCCGTCTGCACGAGGAATAGGGTCGCCGTGAGGATCTGCAATCGGATCGCCTAACCGGGTAGCGATAGCCTCGATCATGCGAGCAGAGCACGCATGTTCAAGAATCTCCGCTTCCTCGTGCACCTCATCCCACTGGTATCCCAACTCCTGTACCAAAAATGTTTCCAAAAGGCGGTGAGTACGAACCATAGAGACGGCATATTTTCGCCCCCGCTCTGTAAGTTGCACCGGTCGATACGGATCATGGGTAAGCAACTGTTCTCCGGCAAGCCGCTTCACGGTGTCTGATGCCGTGGACTTTCGCACTCCTAGTCTCTCCGCGATAGTGGTGACCGTGACGGGTTCCTCACTCCATTCGTACGCGTTCCACACCACTTTCAAGTAGTCCTGAGAGGTACGCGGCAGATCCTCCGGATGTGTCACACTGCCCCCTCACTGATCAGGGCTCGACGGGTACGCATGCGCCGCATCACTGGCCCATAGCGACCAGCCACAAAAGCCACCACAAACGCAGCAGCATACGTGAGAACGATCGCTCCTCCTGGCGCGACGTCTAGGTAATATGCGCAGTAGAGTCCTACCGTCGTGACCACCACCGACACCACCGGCGCCACCCACAATGCGACACTCATGCGATTTGTCATGAGGTGCGCGATTGCGCCAGGAGTAATCAGAACCGCAATCACCAGCACAATCCCAACCGCTTGCAAAGAAGCCACCGCCACCAACGCGAGCGCCCCCAAGAGCACAGCAGACTCGCGCCGTGGCGAGCGACCAAGTGATGCCATGTGGCCCGGGTCAAAAGCGAACCACGTTAACGCGCGCCGTCGTGCAATCAACAAGGCCCCCGCGAGGACAGATAGCACCATCACCTGCACAAAATCTGTGTCGGAAATCCCCAGCAATTTCCCAAATAAAATGTGCGACAAATCGACACTGCTGGGAGTCACAGAAATGAGCACCAGGCCCAGGGCAAAGAAACTAGAGAAAACGATTCCGATAGCAGCGTCTTCCTTAATCCGCGAATACGACGACACTGCTCTAATCCCTGCCAGTGCTAGACCGGCAGAGGCTAACGCGCCAAGCGCAAACGGAACTCCCACAATGTAGGCGAGCACCACCCCCGGCAGGACGGCGTGGGATACGGCATCCCCCAGCAAGGACCAACCAATGTGAATGATCCAGGCGGACAACAGCGCACCGACTGTAGACGCCGCAAGTGTCACCATCAGTGCGCGCACCATAAAGTCGAACGTCCACGGCTCGAGTAGCCACTCCAGTGCGCTCATGCTTCTACCCCGAAAGTGCGTGCAAGAACCTCAGGGGTGAGCACTGCGGAAGGGTCGCCAGAGGCAATAACTGAACGGTGCAAGACCACCGCTGCGTCTGCACGCGAGGCATATCCATGGAGATCATGGGTGGCTTCTATCACCGTGACACCACGTGCGGCAAGCGCACGAAAAACGTCCGCCAACGTCTGTTGGGCAGAGTTATCGACACCCGCTGTGGGTTCGTCAAGCAAGATCACGTCTGCGTGCTGGGCAAGAGCCCGTGCCACCAGCACACGCCTACGCTCACCACCACTGAGCTCGCCAAACTGGCGGTGTGCAAGTGGCGATACTCCCACCTGGGCCAGAGCCTCCGCGACCGTCGCCCTTGTGTGTACGCGAGAAGTGGACTGCGCGTATGTGCCCATCGCCACCACGTCCTGCACCGTCAGAGGGAAATCACTGTCGAGGGCATCAGCCTGAGGCACATAGGCCACCCGACCCTGTGCGCGCGCTTCAGCTGCCGGCTGGTCATCAATCCGGATAGATCCGGACGCGTGCGGGACGATTCCCGCAATAGCCTTAAGCAAAGAGGACTTGCCCGATCCGTTAGGGCCCACCACCACCGTCACTCCAGGAGAAAAACTCACCGTGACATCACTCAGTGCTGAAAGTTCGGCATATCTGACCGCAAGGCCCTGAACTTCCACTGTGGCCTCAGGCATCTGGGTCCACTCCAGGAGCATCGTGTGGAGAAACACCCTCGTCACTCACCGTGAGGCCCGCGACGATAGTGCGGACATTATGTTCCAGCAACGCAAGATAGGTCGGAGCGGGGCCGTCCTCTTCCGTGAGGGAATCAACAAACAAGATGCCACCAAACTCCGCACCCGACTCCGCAGCAACTGCGTACATCGCCTCAGGGCCCACCGTCGATTCACAAAAAACACTCGGCACCTGCGCCTGCGTGACCACGTGGATGGCATGCGCGACTGATTGTGGAGTCGCCGCTCCATCAGAGTTGGTGGCCCATAAATACACTTCCTCTAGTGAGGCATCGCGCGCAAGATAACTCCATGCCCCTTCGCAGGTCACTAACACCCGACGGTCCTCTGACACTTCCGCGAGATCCTCTACCAATGTGGAACCGATGCTTTCTATCTCCTCCGTGTACCGGGCCGCATTGAAGGCATACGCATCTGCATGAGCAGGATCCGCTTCCGTGAGCGCGGCACGAATTGCTTCGACATAGTGCACCGCTTCGCGAGGCGACATCCATGCATGTGGATTCGGCACTCCTTCCCTGCCTTCAATCGGAATAGGCGTGAGGGATTCGCTGAGTGTGACATGGGGCGCATTCACGTCCTGCACAAAATCAGCAAACCACGCTTCGAGGCCCAGGCCGTTGTCGAGAATGAGATCTGCCTCAAGCCCCCGCACAATGTCAGAGGGGGTGGGTTCGTAGCCGTGTATTTCCGCTCCCGGTTTTGTCAGTGACTCCACCCGGGCATGTTCTCCTGCAACATTCTTTGCCATATCTGCAATCACAGTAAAAGTCGTGAGTACTACGAATTCATCGTCCTCCTGACCCGGACCTGCGCACCCACTGACGAGCAACGCGCTCGACGTCAGTAATGCAACAGCGGCGAGAAAGTTCGGCATACCGAACTTTCTACCGCATGTAGAAGCCCCGTCAAACCATCCATGCGGTACACGGACTACCCACGCGCACGCCTGGAGGTCATCGTGATAGCAAGAACCAGGGCTACCGCCACCAAGCCAGCAAGTGCCCATAGGACCCGCGGCGGGATACTGACCTGGCCCCCGGAGTCTGCCTGTCCCGGCGGAGTGGGAGAGGTACTCAAAGACGGATCTAACGAAGACACGACGGAGGGCGATCCAGCAATCGACGGAACCGGAGTGATGGATGCGCCGGGAGTGGAAGTCGGGGCAGGAGGAAGAAGCGCGCGAGTCCCTACTTCGAAAGAGAACTCGCCTTCCAACGGGTGTCCGTCTTCGCTCACGACTCGCCACTCCACGTCGTATTCCCCTTCCGAGAGTTGCGGCAATGGTTGCACCACCAAAAAATCACCCTCAAGAAAGGGTTCCGCTAAAGAGAGCTGCCGCCCGCCATCATCGGTGACCTGCACATCGAGCCCAATGGGGAGCACCACGCCCACGAACTCCAATTGAATGGCAGTAACGGATGTGACCACCGCACCCG
>WTKG01000191.1 GCA_011524475.1 Demequinaceae bacterium | reverse complement strand
GGGAGAGCCTGGCCAAGAACGCACTGTGGTGCTGGAGCTTAAATCCCTTGCAGATGTGGCGTTGGTGGGGTTTCCCTCGGCCGGGAAATCCTCACTCATAGCCGCGATGTCACGAGTGCGGCCCAAAATCGCCGATTATCCCTTCACCACTTTGGTTCCGAACCTCGGTGTGGTGCTGGCGGGCGAGAGTCGTTTCACCATGGCGGACGTTCCTGGGCTCATTCCTGGTGCTTCCGAAGGCAAGGGCCTGGGGCACGCATTTTTGCGGCACATCGAACGGTGCGCGGTTATTGCTCACGTGCTTGATACTGCGACGCTGGAAAGTGACCGGGACCCGATTCGTGACATGGCTGCTATCCGAGCGGAGCTTGAGGCTTATGTGGGGGATCCGGACATCCAGACCACACCCTTGGCAGAGCGCCCGCAGGTGATCATTCTGAACAAGATGGACGTACCTGACGGCCGGGATCTGGCGCACATTGTGCGGCCAGAATTAGAGCAGTGGGGCATGCCCATTTTTGAGGTGAGTGCGTCGAGCCATGAAGGTCTCTCCGAACTAGGTTTTGCTTTGGCGCGCATGGTGGCAGAAGTGCGTGCCTCCGAACCTGCCCTCGCGAAAGCCCCGATAGTGTTGCGTCCCGCCGCCATCGATGACACCTCCTTCACTGTGACACATGTGCGTGACGGTGCGCGCGATTTCTATCAGGTGCGAGGAGACAAGCCGGAACGATGGGTGCGACAAACTAATTTTGACAACCAGGAGGCTGTTGGGTTCCTGGCTGATCGCCTCGCGGGACTGGGGGTAGAAGAAGAGCTCGCGCGGGTCGGGGCAGTCGCAGGAGACGAAGTAGTGGTGGGCCCTCGGGACGGTGGAGTGGTATTTGACTGGCACCCCACTGTGGAAACGGGGGCTGAGCTTCTTGGTGGACGTGGCACAGATGTGCGCCTCGACAACGCGGATATAACGGAGCGCCCTACCCGTGCCCAGCGGCGCGCCGATTTTCATGCGCGCATGGATGCCAAAACTACGGCGCGTGAAGAACTGCGGCAGGAGCGTGACGCGGGACACTGGACGGACGTAGATGACGCTTCACAGGAAGAAGAATTATGAGCAATGCTCGCGCGGGAGTAGTGGATGCGCATCGCGTGGTGGTGAAGGTGGGGTCGAGCTCGCTCACCCGTGAGGATGGAACCCTTGCCACCTCAGTTGTGTCCATGCTTGCCTCGGTGGTGGCCCAGATGCGTTCGCGGGGTCAAGAGGTGGTGCTCGTCACCTCAGGGGCAATTGCGGCAGGTCTGCACCCGCTCGGATTAGATGCTCGGCCGCAAGATTTGGCGAGTGCTCAGGCAACAGCGTCCGTGGGGCAGGGCGCTTTGGTGGCGTCTTATTCGCGCGCGTTCGAAGAGCATTCTTTGGTGGTCGGCCAGGTGCTTTTGTCTGCCGATGACTTGGTGCGCCGCACGCATTACGGCAATGCCCGTCGCGCACTGGAGAAGTTGCTGGAACTTGGCGTGGTGCCCATCGTCAACGAAAACGACACTGTTGCGACAGATGAGATCCGTTTTGGTGACAATGACCGCCTGGCCGCGCTCGTGGCTACCGTGGTGGGCGCGGATGCCTTAATACTTCTGACAGATGTCGACGGCCTCTACACATCTGCCCCGGATTCTCCCGGTGCCCGCAAAATTACTGAAGTCACCTCCGAGGACGATGTGGCAGGCATTGACATTTCTCGGCGCGGCCACGATCTCGGCACGGGCGGCATGGTGACAAAGTTGGAGGCTGCCTCTATTGCGACGCAGTCCGGCTGTTGGGTAGTTCTGGCTTCCGCAGACGATGCCGCGGATGCGGCCGCAGGCGACGAAGTGGGGACGCTATTCCATCCCACTGGCAAACGGGCGGCGTCTCGTCTTCAGTGGCTTGCGCACGCGGCGAAGGTCCATGGCCAGTTGATGCTTGACGACGGTGCAGTGCGAGCAGTGCGGCATGGAAAGGCTTCCGTGCTCGCGGCAGGAGTCACCGCGGTACGAGGTGAATTTGATGCGGGCAATCCCATCGAATTGATTGGCCCTGATGGCGCCACTGTGGCACGGGGTTTTGCGAAGTTTGCGTCACACGAGATTCCGGCCATGTTGGGGATGAGTACCGCTCAACTAGGGACAGAATTGGGCGAACGGTATGCGCGCGAACTTGTGCATGTGGACGACCTTGTGGTGGTGTCTGCGTAGCCGGGCCTGCTACGAGGGCCCGTAGAATTGCTCCATGACTGATACGAGTGTGGACGTGTGTACCGAGGTACTGGACGCATGCGCCCGGGCTAAGCATGCTTCTCGCGCCCTCGCCACTGCCACGCGTGCGACGAAAGACGCTGCCCTTCACTCCATGGCAGATGCCCTCGTGGCACAAGCGCACACGATCCTGGACGCCAATTCTCGCGACGTGGAACGGGAACGTGCCGGAGGCATGTCCGAAGGGCTCCTGGACAGGCTCACGCTTACGGAAGAACGCATTCACGGCATTGCTGCGGCGCTGAGGGAGTTGGCCTCGCTTCATGACCCCGTGGGAGTGGTCAGGACTGGTTCCACTCTCGCCAATGGGATCCGGCTTATTCAGAAGGCCGTGCCTATGGGCGTGGTGGGAATGATCTACGAGGCGCGCCCCAATGTCACTGTGGACGCAGCAGGGCTTGCATTGAAGTCCGGTAACGCGGCTGTTCTGCGTGGAGGGAGTGCGGCAGCGCAGTCCAACGAGGTTATTGTGCAGGTGCTTCAGAGCGCGCTGGTGTCTGCCGGCCTACCTGCCGATGCGGTGCAAAGCATTGATGCGTATGGCCGCGAAGGTGCACGCGTGCTCATGAATGCTCGTGGCCTGGTGGACGTGTTGGTTCCGCGTGGGGGGCACAGCCTGATTCAGGCAGTTGTCACAGAGTCCACGGTTCCGGCGATTGAGACGGGTGAAGGCAATTGCCACGTCTACCTTGACGCCTCTGCTCCGCTGGAACGCGCTGTCGAGATTGTGGTGAACTCCAAGACTCATCGCATTGGGGTGTGTAACGCTGCTGAAACGCTCCTGGTCCACAAGGATGCGGCTGCGCGCGTGTTGCCTGCGGTGTTGGCGGCGCTAGCCGAACGAGGCGTGACCTTGCATACGGACGACGCAGCGGCTGCCCATGCTCCCTCAGACGCCGTGGTGGTCCCTGCAACGGAGGAGGACTGGGCACAGGAATACCTCTCTCTCGACATTGCTGTGCGGGTAGTGGATTCCATCGAAGAAGCAATAGAACATGTGCGCCGCTATTCCACGGGCCACACGGAGGCCATCGTGACGGAGGATCTCGCCGCGGCAGACACGTTTATCGCCGGTCTCGACACGGCTGCGGTGATGGTCAATGCTTCCACCCGCTTCACCGATGGCGGGGAGTTTGGCCTGGGTGCGGAGATCGGGATTTCCACCCAAAAGTTGCACGCACGTGGCCCTATGGGGCTGGCAGAACTCACCACCACTACATGGGTCGCCTATGGAGACGGTCACGTGCGTCCCTGAGTGTCAGGTCGCGGTGCGCATGACACAATAGACGGCATAGTTCATGGAAGGATTCACCAGTGCACATCTTCACGGAAGTGGCCGAAGAACACGCTCACCACACTGAATTACCGATCCCGGCGGAAGCTTTCGGCATTCTTGCCTTGGTGGGGCTGGTAGCGGCATTGCTCGTGACCTATGCGTTTCGTCATATAGGTAGTTCGCACTAGCGGTTCTTCCCATGAGGGTAGGGATTTTCGGGGGGACTTTTGACCCCATCCACATAGGCCACCTGATGGCGGCGAGTGAGGCCCACGCCATGCTTGCTTTTGATACGACCGTGGTGGTTCCTGCCGCTCAGCATCCCCTCAAGAACGGTAGTAGCGCCACCCCTGAGCAGCGTCTCGACATGGTGAGACTTGCGGTAGAAGGGGATGAGCGTTTTGAGGTTTCCACTGTGGACATCGATCGCGGGGAACCTACATACACAATCGACACTGTGCGCGACATTGAGCAGGCGTACCCCGATGCGGAACTCTTTTTTGTCACGGGCGCAGACTCGCTGGCAACGTTAGATCGCTGGAAAGACGCCCAGGCTCTGCGCGAAAGAGTGCGGTTTGTGGGAGTAACCAGAGCGGGTCATTCGTTACCTGAAGAGATCGCCGGCGTGACTCTCGTAGAGGTTCCTCACGTACGAGTATCCTCGACAGAGGTTCGTGCGCGTATTGCGCGCGGGATGAGCGTGCGGTATCTGGTTCCACACCCGGTGGAGACGTACATTCGTGAGCACCACCTATACGGAGGCGGTACAGATGGCTGAGGCAGCACCCCGCCGGTCTCGTCGCGCCCTCCGGCAACAAGCTCAGAGCGAGCAGGCCACTCAGGACACCGCGCCCACGCCTGTCGCGCACGAGGGCTCTGGGGCAGGCAAGAGCGCTGGTGGATTGTCCCGCAAGGAGCGGCGGCGGTTAGAACGACTGGAAAACCCTTTGGAGACGTGGACGGCTGAGGAGCAGGCGCTCGCGACCGGCGAGATACCTATGGTGACTCCGGCAGCGCAGGCCAGCGGGGGAGAACAGCGTGGTTCAGAGGCCGCTGACGCGCAGACTACGGACATCCCAGTGGTTGCGAGTATCGCTCCAGAGCCAGAGCCAGAGCCAGAGCCAGAGCCAGAGCCAGAGCC
>WTKG01000043.1 GCA_011524475.1 Demequinaceae bacterium | reverse complement strand
CCGCCCGCGTGAGGCGATGCAACCGCTCCAACTGCGGCCCCGCATCCGTCACGTAGCGGCGCACCGCAGAATCCGACCACTTGGCATCCCCATAACCATGGAACCGCAAATGCAACTCCACCAGGCGGGACACCTGCTTTACCGTGTCCTTGTCAAACGCGAGCGCCTTCATACGTTTAGTCGTCAATTTGGCGCCCACCACCTCGTGATGATGAAAACTCACCCCACCGCCCGGCTCGAACCTACGGGTAGCCGGCTTGCCCACGTCGTGCATCAAGGACGCAAAGCGCAACACAAAATCTGGCCCCGGCACAGCGCCATCTGCGCCCGTCTCTAATGCAATCGCCTGGTCCACCACCGTCAACGTGTGTTCATACACATCCTTGTGGTGGTGGTGCTCGTCCGCCTCCAGTCGCAACGCAGGCACCTCCGGCAACACGTGCTCCGCAAGACCTGTGTCCACCATCTCCGTAAGGCCCGCCCGCGGATTGTCCCCGCACATCAACTTCACAATCTCGTCGCGCACCCGCTCCGCAGAGACAATCTCGATGTGAGAGGCCATGCGCGCAATGGCCGCGCGGGCAGCCGCATCCACCTCAAAACCCAGTTGCGACGCAAACCGCGCCGCCCGCAACATGCGCAACGGATCGTCACCAAAACTGGTATCCGGCTCAATAGGGGTGGCGAGCCTCCCTCCCGCAAGATCCGCCAGGCCATCAAAAGGGTCCACAAACTCGGCCGCCGGCAACCGCACCGCCATCGCATTTACGGTGAAATCGCGGCGCGCAAGATCACCCTCAAGAGTGTCGCCAAACGTCACTGATGGCTTGCGGGTAGCGCCGTCATATTCGTCTGCACGGTACGTGGTGACCTCCACGTCCAAGGAACCGCGCTTCACACCAATCGTGCCAAACTCCCGGCCCATGTCCCAGGTGGAACCACCCCAGGCCTCCAACAGCCGCTCCGTGTCCTCCGGGCGGGCAGAGGTCGCAAAATCAAAATCAGCACTCGAACGCCCCAGCAGCGCATCACGCACCGGGCCACCCACCAAAGCGATCTCATGCCCCGCGTCTTCAAAGCTCTGCGCCAACTCCATCAACTCTGGAGGTAAGGCAGACCAAATTCCCTGCGCGCGCGCACGCAGGCTCTCCAGATCAGCAGGCGAAGATGTCACAAGCACTCATCCTCCCAGATGCTCACCTTCACACGTGCGAGGTGGGGTCTCGTTAGAGTGGGGACATGTCGTCTCGTCCGGTGCCCAAGCCAACAGCGCGGCTGAGCGTTGCCCCGCCCCGGCAACGAGACACCACCGGCCGGGGAGCACACCTTCCCGTATCCCACGAGGTCTCTGCCGGGGGAATCGCCATTCACGTAGTCGACGGCAAAGCAAACGCGGCAGTCATTGGGCGACGGAACCGTCACGGCAAACTGGAATGGTGCCTCCCCAAAGGTCACCTAGAAAACGAGGAGACCGCAGAAGAGGCAGCCGTACGTGAAGTCGCAGAAGAAGCCGGCGTGCACGGAGAAATCATTCGCGCACTCGGCGTGATCGACTATTGGTTCACCGGAGACGAACACCGGGTACACAAAGTGGTGCACCACTTTTTGCTGGAAACCATGAGCGCCACCATCACCACCGAACATGATCCGGACCAAGAGGCCGAGGTCGCGGAATGGGTGCCGCTACACGAACTACCCCAGCGCTTGGCATATCCGAACGAGCGAAAAATTGCCTCGATCGCAGCCCAACTGTTGACGGGGCAGGAGTGACATTGCCGCGACTGAACTTGCTGGCAGGCATACGTCGCCGTGGTGCCGTCTCACTCGTGGCTGTCGCAGCCCTCGCCGCTACTGCCGCACCTGCCGCACTGGCAGACGAAGACGAAGGCACGCCGGACATCACTCAACAGACAGTGCTCAGTTCCGTGGACTTTGGTACACCAATCGTGACCTCACGTAGCCGAATCGACATCTCGGCCAGCGCCACCCTGGGAGAGGATGTGGGAACAGACCCCGTGCACGTGGTGCTCAGGGTGACGGAAGAGCCCCTAAAGGGCTCCAGAGCCACCCAGCAGTGGATGGAAGGAACCCTACAGCCAGCGACCTCGCAGGAGGGCCGTAGCGTGCCACTCGTCGCCTCTCCGGGAAACGAAGAAAGCGCAATCCCCACCTTCGTGAATGCGCGGGTGAGCGCCCTTGGCCTGCCCGAAGGCGAATCCGGTGTGTACGGCATCGAAGTGGCACTCGTGGGCACGGAAGAGTATGCCCGCGAGCGCAGCGTGGTGGTGTGGCACGACTCCGAAGTAGGCACCTATGCGATTGCCGCAGCAGCCGTGGCATCGGGGTCCTCTAGCCGAGCCCAGATCATCGCCGGAGCAGCCCAAGCGAACGGAGTCACGATTCTGGCGGACACCGCTGCGCTGAACAGCGACGGCACCACAGAAAACACCACCTGGGCTCCGGAATACGCCCTTCCGCGCGGAAACCTCGACATCGCCTCCGTCGTGCGCGGCGGACACGCGGAAGTGCTTGACCGCGCGCTCGCTCTTTCGGACATCACCACGGGGGAGGACGGCGGAGGCTGGGCAGCACTCCTTCCTTCCACCGATCCCGCACTGATAGAAGCAGTGGAGGCTCGAGGGGCTTCCCTGATTGTGGTGACGGAGGACTCCCGCCTCGGCACACCCACAGCCTCGGTAACCAGCGAGAACACCCCCGTATTGACCTCCGCGCCCCTACTGTCACGCCTCATTACCGAGGCTGGCCCCACAGACACCGCGACTCACGCATGGGCCGTAGCGGAGTCCTTCTTCTTGGCCACAGACTCCCCACAGACCCGCATGCTGCTACTCGATTCTCGATGGCGCGTGGATTCAGATAGTTATGCCTCGGAGGCGCTAAGTGCTGTCTTCGCGGCCCCGTGGACACGGCGCACAGACACCACCCGGCTGATCGCAGCGGCCTCAGGGGCGGCCCCTGAAAAATCAGAAGAGCTCTTGAGTGACCTGTCCCGAACAGAACTCACCGCCGCGGTAGACGCGCTGGATACTGCCCTCGCTGTTGCTGCCTCTAGCAGTGATCCGGCTGGCGTACGAGGCGATTCAGAGGAACGACTGTTGCGCGCACTTGCCCATGAAGGCCGCAGCGACCCAGCCTTGCGAGAGTCACAAGTGGAGACAGCCACCCGGGAACTGGAAGAAATCATCGCAAGCGTTGCCATAGCGTCCGTCGCTACGTTGAACCTGATCTCCAGCGAATCTGACCTGCCCGTTACGGTCCGAAACGATCTGGATGCTGACGTCACTATTCGTGTGCGAATCACCAGTCGAGACCCGCACCTCATCGTCGAAGACACCCCCGAATTACTCATCCCAGCACAGTCGCAAACACAAGTGGGTGTGCGGGTGAGTGCGGTGGGGAGTGCAGACGTCAACGCGCGCGTGGCACTCACTACAACGGAAGGCGTCACCATCGGAGAACCCACGGTGGTGCGGGTAAGGGTGCGCGCCGCCCTCGGAGACACCCTCACGTGGCTTCTCGCTGGCGGATTCGCTCTGTTGTTTGTCGCGGGCGTCATCAGAACTATCCGCCGTGGCCAGGCTGCCACTCGGGGCTCGTCTTCCTCGCCTCAGGGCGGAGCGTGAGATGTCAGACACAGATAACACCCAGGGCGTAACTCTGGGGCGTGCCACCAGAGTCATGGCAGCAGGCACCGCCGTGTCACGACTGCTTGGTTTCGTACGCAACGCCCTGTTGGTTGCGGCAATTGGTGTGAACGTCGTGGGGCCCGTCAACGCCTTCGATGCGGCCGGGAAAATACCCAACATTCTCTATGCACTGCTGGCTTCTGGGTTGCTGAATTCCGTCTTAGTCCCCCAGGTAGTGCGGGCTTTTGCGCGACGCGGGGGCAAAGAAACCGTAGACCGCATCATCACCCTAGGAACAGTCGCCATGCTGGTGGTGACAGCCGTGCTCACCGCGGCCGCAAGTTGGCTTATTGCCCTCATCTACACAGAATCTGACCCAGAACTCCGTGCCCTTGCGGTGGCCTTTGCGTTCTGGTGCATTCCGCAGCTGTTCTTCTACGGGATGTACACCCTGCTGGGGCAAGTGCTCAACGCGCGCGAACAGTTCGGGCCCTACATGTGGGCGCCCGTAGCGAACAACGTGGTCGCGATTGCGGGGCTCGTGGCATACCTTGCAGTGTTTGGCCCCGCCGTGATTGACGGAGTTCCCTCTGCCGCTCTTGCCACCCCGTGGGGAAGTGGACAAATCGCGTTACTCGCAGGAACCGCGACCCTAGGCGTTGCTGTACAGGCCGCCGTACTCATCATCCCGCTCGTGCGAGGAGGGTACCGGTGGCGATGGAAGTGGCGTGGCCCTCGCGGAGAGCTCGACGGGGTGAAGAAAGTCGCGGGATGGACCCTCGCTGCCGTGCTGGTAGAACAAATCGGCGTGGGCTGGGGCACCCGCATTGCCTCCGCCGCCGCAGACGTCTCCGGTAATGCTCCCGAGGTCGCGGCAAACTTCGCCTACTCGCAAGCACTGCTGTTGTACCTGCTACCGCATTCACTCATCACCGTGTCCATCGTGACGGCAATGTTCACCTCCATGAGCCGCTTCGCGGCCGCGGGCGACATGTCGGGGCTACGTGCCGACCTCTCGCGGGGCCTCAGAACCATTGGGGTATTTACCGTGTTCGCCACCGCAGCACTCATGGTGCTTGCGCCGATGGCGGTACGCGCCATCATCCC
>WTKG01000002.1 GCA_011524475.1 Demequinaceae bacterium | reverse complement strand
GGTTCTGGGCGCTAAGGAGTAGTTGTGGCAAAAATAATTCTTACCCACGAGATTTCTGGTCTGGGTGTGGCAGGCGACGTTGTGGACGTGAAAGATGGTTATGCCCGCAACTACCTGGTTCCTCGCAAACTTGCGACGGTGTGGTCGGCAGGAGCCGAGAAGCAGATTGAGGCCATGCGTAAGGCTCGTCGCGCGCAAGAACTCGAGACCATCGAAGCGGCACAGGCGGCCCGTGATGCTTTGCAAGCTAACCCGATCATCGTGACGGCGCGAGCAGGCAAAGGCGGCAGGCTCTTTGGTGCCATCACCACGGCCGACATCGCTGCCGCGGCTGCTGAGCGAGCAACTGTCGATAAGCGTCGGATTCAGGTGACATCACCCATCAAGGCCCTTGGTGATCACCAGGTGTCTATTGGCTTGCATCAAGACGTGAAAGCTACGGTCACGGTTTCTGTGGTGGCAGCTAAGAACTAGCTTTCTCCACACCTGTCCGACACGCCGAAGAAAGACACGCCGGTTATTTTTGTGTGGGGTTTTCCCCAGCAGTAAAACACGCGTTTTCCCTAGTAGATGCGTTTTTGTTAGATAACCTCTCTCGATATTCACATAAGTTTCCACATGTCACATACGTTTCTTCCCCCACTTGAGTATGGGTTATCCACCACTTGTGTGAATGTGTCCACACGGCGGCTCGGTGTCTATTTGCAAGGACTTTCGTGGTGCCCTACATTCGCGTGTCAGACCTACGTGAGAGCATGAGAAAAAGCGCGCAGGCGCGCACATGTATCTGGTTCGGGGCAGCGGTGACAAAGGGGTAGCGAGTGAGTGTTGAGGAACTCGAAGCGGGGTATGCCACGCCCACGTTTGAGCGCACCCCACCCCAAAATCTCGACGCTGAGATGAGTGTTTTGGGAGCTATGTTGCTCTCGAAAGACGCCATGGCAGACGCAGTTGAAGTGGTCCGCGGCAATGATTTCTATAAGCCCGCCCACGAAATAATTTTCGACGCGGCGGTTCAGCTATACAACTCTGGTAATCCGGTAGATGCCGTGACGGTGGCGGCGGAACTTCAAGGTTCGGGCAGCATCGCGCGGGTAGGAGGCGCTGAGTACCTCCATACGCTGATTGCGTCTGTGCCGACGGCCGCGTCCGCAAGTTACTACGCGACGATTGTGCGCGACACCGCTATTTTGCGCAGGCTTGTAGATGCAGGTACACGTATCGCAAATATGGGCTATGGCTCTGACGGTGATGAGGTCGACACCATAGTTGACTCGGCACAAAGTGAAATTTTTGCTGTGACGGAACGCCGCAATAGTGAGGATTACCTTGCTATCGGCGACGTCATGGAGCACACGCTTAACGAGGTCAATGCCGCGTCCAGCCATGATGGTTCTTTGTTGGGTGTTCCGACTGGATTCCGTGAACTTGATGATCTCACCGGCGGCCTCATGGGCGGCCAGACGATCGTGGTTGCCGCGAGGCCCGCCATTGGTAAATCTACGTTGGGCCTGGATGTGTGTCGTGCAGCAAGCATCGGTAATGGCACTACGTCGGTTATTTTCTCGCTCGAGATGAGCCGCGAAGAGATTACGAAGCGCATGCTTTCCGCCGAGTCAGATGTGAAATTGACGCGTATGACCAAAGGACCGATGGGACCACATGACTGGGAGAAATTGGCACAGACTGCTGCCCGAGTGTCCACCGCTCCGCTGTTCATTGATGACTCTCCCAACATGTCTTTGATGGAGATCCGCGCCAAGTGTCGGCGCCTCAAACAACGAGAAAACCTTGGCCTTGTAGTGGTGGACTACCTGCAATTGATGTCGTCCGGACGCAAAGTGGAATCTCGTCAGCAAGAGGTCTCTGAATTTTCGCGAGCATTGAAACTCCTTGCAAAAGAGTTGGATGTTCCCGTGATTGCGATTTCCCAGTTGAATCGTGGCCCCGAACAGCGCACGGAGAAGCGCCCCATGTTGTCGGACATGCGTGAATCTGGAGCTATCGAGCAAGATGCCGACATTGTGATTTTGTTGCACCGTGATGATGCGTATGATCCGGACAACCGCCCTGGAGAAGCCGATTTCATTGTGGCCAAACATCGTTCTGGTCCCACCAGAACGATTGCCGTGGCTTTCAAGAAGGACTACGCCCACTTCTCTGACATGGCGTCTGAACTATAGAATTCAGGTATGGGGGTACGTTCTGCGGGAATTCTCACGCATGTGTGAGCGTTGTCGCCCCGAAGGGAGTTTTCATGAAAATTCGTAATGTCAGTATGAAAGCCGCAACAGCTGCGGCTGCCGGTGCGCTCATTCTGAGCGCCTGTAGTCCCACAACGGAGGAAACAGAAGAGCCCGGTGTTTCTTCCTCTGCGTCACCTACAGTTGAGGTGTCCAGTGAGCCGAGCACAGTGGAGAGCGAGACACCAACTATTGGTGCAGCGCCCGCTGATGTCCCCGCACAGCTTCAGTTTCAAGCAACAACTGTGACCGGCGAATCTTTCGATGGGGCGTCGATTCTTGGCACTCCGACCTTGATTTGGTTCTGGGCCGAATGGTGCACTACGTGTAACCTTGAGGCTCCTGGTATTGCCGATGCTCTCGATGAGATTCCTGCCAACGTTCAGGTATTGGGAATGCCTGGAGTGTCAGCGCAGAACGGCATGGAAAGGTTTGTCGAGCGCCACGGCCTTGAATCCATCCAGCACGTGATAGACCCGGACGGTTCGCTGTGGAGCAACTTTGAGGTTCCTTACCAGCCCGCACTTGTCATCATTGATGCCGAAGGGAACGTGGAGACTGTTCCTGGTTCCGTAGGCAAAGATGGCCTGATTCAGGCAGCGGAATCTATCGCGTAACAACGCTGTAAAAACATGAGCGCGCGGCCACTGGCCGCGCGCTCATGTGTATCTGGAACTTTTAGGAGACGGGGGTCTCTGTTTTCTTGGCCCTTGCCTCAGTCGCGCGGGACCACAGCCATAGCCCTAGGCTTCCTCCTACCACGAGTACTGCGACAATGGTGAGCGCAGTGGGCCCCAGATTGAAGATGGCCCTGACGACTGTGGATTGAGCTTCTCCGGTCGCTACCAGGAATGGTTCAAGAGCGCGGTTTCCGTTGAGGAGTAACGCCTCCGCAATTCCGTAGATGGTGACGTAGATACCCACCAGCAGCATCACCACACTGGTCACCTTCATCAAAGTGCCCATGTGCTTGCGCAAGCCCGCCACCACAGTGGAACCGGCGACAGCCGCGATCAAAGAAACCACCAGCACAGATGTCCCCATGCCGATCGCGTACACCACGAAGGGAAGACCTGCCGCAAAAGCGTTGGGAGCATCAAGCGCGACAGCAACTACGCCCAGGAACGGCCCAATCGTGCAGGACAGGGACGCTAATGCGAAACCGACGCCATACATAATCTGGGAGGCAAATGCCTTGGTGGGTGCAGTTCCGGAAATCTTCATACCAGGTACGTTGAATTCTCCTCCACGTAACAGGTGGATTCCGAGGCCAATAAGCAGGAGCCCAAACACCACAGTGACGTAGGGCACGTACGGCAAAATGTTCCCCTGTGCTGCGACGTTGAGCCCGCTGAAGATTAGTCCAAATGAAATGAAGACGGCCATGAACCCGACTGTCATAGCCGTACCGAAGGAGATGGCTCGCGCAATTGCCTGCGGTCGCGAGACTGTCTCATTAATGTTTCCGGTCACGATGACCGTGATGTATGCAGGCAGTAGCGCGAATCCGCAGGGGTTAAACGCCGCGAGTACCCCTACGAGCAGCGCTGTCGCTGCGGCATCAAGCGCGATGAGTTCCATTTAGAGTTCGCCTTCCCGTTCCAGATATTTCATTGCTATATATCCGAACGGAATTCGAGCCCAATATGTTACCGCGCGAAACAAAACAACTGCAGATCCGGCTACGGCTGTACTCACACCAATCGTCGTGGAGACTGCTGTGGTGAGGGCCACCTCGACGGCTCCTAGTCCTCCCGGAGTGGGAACCAAGGCACCGACAGTGTTGCCGATCAGGAACACAATCGTCAGATCAATCACACTTGCGTCGATTCCAAATGCGCGCATAACGGAGTAGAAGGCACCCACATACCCCACGGTGAGGAGCAGGTTTCCTCCCAAGCCGGTCAGCAGTCGCAGGGGTTGGCCCAGGACTTGTCCTAAACGTGGCCAGGTTTGTCGCACAGTGGGCATAAGGCGTGACAACACCCAGGTGCGAAGACGAGGAATCGACAACATGGTGGCAATACCAATAGCGAGGATTCCGACCACGACGAAGACAGCCCCTGACGGTAAAGCAGACCACACGCCGTCTTGTCCCGTGCTGAGTGACAACACAATGAGTCCCACAGAAGTCACCACAATTGCTGCCAACTGCACAAGAGCGACCGAGGCTACTGCAAGTGCGCTGGGCACTCTTCTGCGCACGAGGAGACCCAAATTCACCGCTGCTGGCCCGACCCCTGCGGGTGCTGTGAGGGCTACGTACGATGACGCCACTTGCGCGAGGAACACTCTCCACCATGGGAGTGAGATGGGAGAGAAAGCGAGCATTGCGATCGTGGCACCTACCCACGTTAAAACCGTCCACGCGCCGGCCGCGCCCACCCACAGAATCGAGGCTTGCCTGAGAGCTTCCACCACCTCGTCGAGGCGGAACGATGTCAATATCAGCCACGCTGCCACGATTCCTAAAGTGAGGGACACGATGGTGCGCCAACTTAGACGCGCGATCCGGGCTGGCCCGGTAGGAGC
>WTKG01000105.1 GCA_011524475.1 Demequinaceae bacterium | reverse complement strand
ATCCGCCGGCTTGGCCTTTGAACAACCCGCGGCTGCGGCGGCACTCGCCGAGACGAACGGACGCGCGTGCCTTGGCCCCACAGACACGCCTTAAATCATTATTTGTTTAGCGCAGCCCAGTGGAGCGTGCACGAGCGCCCTGGAGGAGAATCTCCACGAGCTCGGCGTACTCCACTCCTTGGGATTGCCACATGCGTGGATACATCGACCGCGGCGTGAAACCTGGCATCGTATTAATTTCATTGAGCGTCACCGCGCCATCGTCTCCTACAAAGAAATCGACTCGCGCCAAACCCTCTGCCCCGATGGCTCGAAATGCCCGCTTCGCATATTCCTGGATCTGGTCCGCAATGTCTTGGTCGAGTTCCGCAGGGCACATAAGTTGAACAGAGCCAGTCTCGCGATATTTCGCGTCAAAATCATAAAACTGATGACCCTCACCAGAAACCACAATTTCACCGGGAATAGATGCTCGCACCGTGTCGCCTTCTGCTAAGACAGCACATTCCACTTCTCTGCCACGAATTTCCGCCTCAATCACCACTTTGGGGTCATGGACCCGAGCCGCCACGACCGCTTCTCGCACTTCCTCCCACGAAGAAGCACGTGAAACTCCGGCAGACGAACCCGCCCTCGCTGGCTTCACAAATACAGGCATCCCCCACTGTTCAATAGACGTCCGATACGACCCCACGTCCTCGCCTGCACTCAGGTTGACACCAGGGGCCACAGGCAAACCTGCCGCCCTGAATAGCTCTTTCGCGAAATGTTTATCCATTCCCACAGCACTAGCGAGCACTCCGGCACCGACGTACGTGATTCCCCACATTTCTAGGGCTCCTTGAACGGTGCCATCTTCTCCCCAAGGCCCATGAAGAACCGGGAAGACCACGTCAATGTCCGCGAAATCGTGCACTTTGCCTCCGCGGATAATCCGCCACGTGGAGTCGCCGGCGCGCGCAGGTAACAATACTTCGTCGCCAGTGTCGGGAACCGTGGGCAACACTTCACCTACGACCTGCCATGCGTCGGGGTCGGCGTCTACTTCGCTCCAGCGACCTTCACGGGAGATACCTACAGCTACCACGTTCCAGTGATCTCGATTAATTGCCCCGAGCACGCCTCCCGCAGTGAGGCATGAAATTTCGTGTTCGCTCGAACGGCCACCCAAGAGCACCGCTACCGTGGGCTTAGCCACTACTCTCCCTCCGCCTTACGAGGTCGCGCCAAGAGTGCCGCCATAATCGTGTCAATGGGGTGGCCGCCATGAAGCATGGCAACGACAGCATCGCAAATAGGAACATCCACCCCATGCTGTGCCGCAAGTTCACTGATAGACAAGGATGACTGATAGCCCTCCGCTGTTCCTCCCGTCCGAGCAATCGCATCTTCAAGAGACATGCCTTCACCTATGTAGTTGCCTAGTCGGTGGTTACGGGACAGAGGTGAAGCGCATGTGGCGATGAGGTCTCCCATGCCAGCGAGTCCAGAGAATGTGTCGGCAGAAGCCCCCAATGCGCTACCCAATCGCGCAATCTCCGCTAACCCACGCGTGATAATTGTGGCTGTGGTGTTGTGCCCGAAGCCCCTCCCCGAAGTAATCCCCACAGCGACGGCAATAACATTTTTGTACGCCCCACACAGTTCCACGCCGGGTACGTCGATGTTCGTATAGGGACGAAAATAGCTGTTCTGACACGCCTCTGCGAGACGGTTTGCGACGCTTTGAGTGGACGCCGCTACGACTGTGGCGGTGGGTTGCTGTGACGCAATCTCATGTGCCAGGTTGGGACCCGACACAACCGCCAAACGGTCTTCTGGTACGCCCCAGACCTCACCCAACACCTCACTCATGCGTAGATGAGAATTCACCTCAATGCCCTTCATGAGCGATGCGACAATCGCATCCCCAGGCACGTGAGAGGCAAAATCCGCCACGATAGAGCGGAGACGCTGCGCGGGAAGGGCGACAGCTACAAGATCAGCCCCGTCCAAAGCCTCCTGGACATCGGCGGTCGCCACCATGGCATCCGGTAACGCAACTTCTCCAAGATACGTCGGATTCCGATGAGAACTATTGATCTGTTCCACAACAGATGCATCTCGACCCCACACCACGGTGTCCGCTCCCGCGTCTGCCATCACGGCCGCAAAGGTGGTGCCCCACGAGCCCACGCCAAGAACTGCCGCCTTCACGACATATCCTTTCGCCGGACGAGTCCATGGGTATGACGACGCATGTCATAACGCTCCGCGGGTGCCTGTTCGCCACGAATTTCTTCAAGCATGTTGGTCAGCGTATCCATAATCAAATCCGTCGCTTCACGCAGCACGTCTGCATTCATGGGTCGAGAACGCATGTCACTCAAGTCAATAGGTGGCCCTGCAATCATGGTGATCGTTTTACGAGGAAAGGGCTTGAGGATTTTGCCGTATCTCGCGAGCAGACGATGCGCTCCCCATTGAGCCACCGGGATCACGGGGACTCCCGCCTCCAGCGCCATGCGGGCCGCTCCCGTGCGCGCCACCATTGGCCATAAGTCTGGGTCTCGGGTAAGAGTTCCTTCAGGGAAAAGTGCAATCATGTCTCCACGTTCCAGAAAACTGTTTCCTGCATCGACCGCATCTTTGGCGCGCTTACTGCCGCGAAATACCGGGACTTGGTCAAGACGTCGAAGGATCCACCCAATGAGAGGTACGCGAAACAGCCCAGATTTCGCCAAGAACCGCGGCGCACGCCCGTGGTTGTAAATGAAGTGTGCGAGCGCAAGCGGGTCCGCATATGTCACGTGATTCGATACCGCAATGAACGCGCCTTCCGTAGGTATGTTTTCACTTCCGTGCCAATCTTTACGCGTCCATTGAGCAAAGAAGAACCGGAGCACTGCAGCCGCCCAGTGGTACCCCACAGGGACATTCATGCGGCGTTTCTTTTCCCGCGTGAGCCTCACTCGTGTTCCGCCCCAAGCGCAGTCAACTTGGCCCGGAAGTTCTCATAACCACGATCAATGATTCCGGCACCGGTGACGGTGGACGTGCCTTCCGCCGCAAGAGCGGCAATCACATGGCTAAAGCCGCCCCGCAAGTCAGGAATGTCAATATCTGCAGCTTTCAGCGGGGTCGGGCCCGAGATAGCTGCTGAGTGCTGGAAGTTGCTTGCGCCGAAACGACATGCCACATCGCCCAAACACTCGCGATACAACTGCACAGTAGCGCCCATCTTCACAAGAGCCTCGGTAAAGCCGAAACGTTGTTCGTACACAGTCTCGTGCACAATGCTCAATCCTTTGGCTTGAGTCAGCGCAACTACCAGAGGCTGCTGCCAATCCGTCATAAAACCAGGATGCACATCAGTTTGAAGAGCAATCGCAGTCAGATCGCCACCGGGGTGGTAGAACCTAATTCCGTCTTTAAGGACGTCGAATTCGCCACCTACTTTGCGGAATACGTTCAGGAACATTCCCATCGTGCGTTGCTGGGCTCCATGAACAAAAATGTCCCCGTGCGTGGCAAGAGCCGCAGACGCCCATGAGCCCACCTCGATCCGGTCCGCGAGGGACGTGTGGTCGTATCCGTGCATCGTGTCGACGCCCTCAATAGTGATGCTGCGATCAGTGTCGACAGAAATAATCGCACCCATCTTTTGAAGAGTGTCGATCAGGTCCTTTATTTCGGGCTCAACTGCGGCATTCTCCACATAGGTAAGGCCCTGGGCCTGAACTGCCGTGAGAAGTAGTTGCTCTGTTGCGCCGACCGAGGGGTAGGCCAGGCGGTGTTTTATTCCGTGAAGGCCACGAGGCGCCGACAATGCAAGCCCGTCGCCACGCTGTTCAATCTCGGCACCAAACTTTTCCAAGATTTCCAGGTGGAAGTCCACCGGACGTTCACCAATTTTGCACCCGCCTAGATCGGGAATAACCGCACTCCCGAGCCGATGCAGCAATGGTCCGCACAAAAGGATGGGGATTCGGGACGATCCGGCGTGGACAGACACGTCATCTGCAGGTGCCGGAGTCACGTCTGTGGGATCTACTGTCAGCACTCCGGATTCGGAGTCGTAATCTACCTGCGCCCCATTGAGCGCAAGCAGCCCGGTCACCACATGCACGTCACGGATATCAGGAACGTTACGCAAAGTAGAGGGCGTGGAGCCCAACAGCGCAGCCACCATGGCCTTGGACACAAAATTCTTGGCCCCGCGCACAGTGATTTCACCGTGCAACGGTTTGTGCCCAGTAATCCGAATTGAGTCACTCATGTGTCTATGGTGCCCTATTGAGAGAGTGTTTCCGCCATTGGCGTATCAGAAAGAAGGTTATGACCTGCTGCGTGAGATTTACCACGCCGAGGGGCAAGAAGCGGTGAGAGCACGTACGATGACAATAAATGCTTCCTCAGGAGAACACGTGACTCTTCCCGTCAACATCAGGCGTCTATTTGTGGCCTCACTCTCTACTGTATTCCTCACGACAACAATCGCTGGGGTGTCTTCTGCACACTCTGATCAAGGAACTCATGAAAGCGAACCATCTCCATCACAATCGACTCACAGCGAGGAAGAAATTGACGAGTTCTCTACGGTAGATATCACTGGAGAAATTGTTCCCCTCGCCGATTCAACAGACTTCGTGTTCGCCCTCGAAGGCGGAGGATATTTGCCCGTCAACGGAACTGACTTAGCAGAGAAACTCGGAATTGTGACAGTCACACTCAAAGTGACGAGTGATACTGCTGATTCTGTGGAGCGGGCACGAGAAAGAAGTTCCTCCAGCCCATTCATTGGTATAGAAG
>WTKG01000128.1 GCA_011524475.1 Demequinaceae bacterium | reverse complement strand
TGATGCCGTCGTGGTGCAGTAGGATTCTGGGGCACGGACGTCCCACTACTTGCCTGAGTCACGGGCAAGAGACACCAAAGCAGTAGAAGAAAGGTGACTGGGCATCTCAACTACCGACGCGGCATGGGCGCGGCTGCGATGTTCCTCTAGCAATGCGGCTACGTGAGGGGCAAGCGGATGGTTCACCTCTGCCAGGCTCGCGCCCTTGGGGGCTTGCCTGACCTGCTTAGCAAATAGTGCGCGGTGGTGCTGACGCCCTACTCGCGGCCACGGAACGGCCTCAGGCGCAGAAACTTCACGCTTCTGACCTGGCTCACCACCGTCTACCCATTCCCCGCGTTGGGCAGGTGGCGACCCCTCACCTACCTGCGCCAAGATCTCGTTCATAAAGATGGAAGGTTGCCTACTGGTGGTGGCGTTTCGCGACCACTGAGCCCCTGACATCCATACGTGCGAACGTGCGCGCGTGATCGCCACGTACATCAATCTGCGGTCTTCCTGAATTGCGTGAGCACCGGCACGCAATTTGAAGTCTTTTTCGCAAGCTTGGTATTCCTTCCATGTCGTAGAGGATTCCCATTCAAATAGGGGCAATACATCTGCATCCATACGCAACGCCCAGGGGAGTTCTGCGCGTTCTTTCAACCACCCCGGCGCACTCTCGGAGCCAGTGGATACAGCAGATTTTTGAGGCGAGGGAAAAGCCTCGGACGTCAGGCCAGGAATTGCCACCACGTCCCACTCCAAGCCCTTTGCCGCATGAATGGTCTGGACGGTGACAGCACCAGGGTGCTGTGGTTGTTCAGTACCTTCCAGGCCTGCCTCGTGCTCTCGTGCAGCATCACAATAGGCAAGCAAACCCCCGATCGTGGCGCGTTCGGCGTTGCGTGCATACTCACGCGCCACATCCACCAGGGCATCAAGAGCGTTGGGCGCTCGGAGCCCGTCCCGAACCGCTACTTCGATGTCCAACCCGAGGGCACGAAATGCATGCACTACTAAGGCGTCTACCTCCAAGAATGTGTGACGTTGGACGTCCTCAACCACCTGCGCCAATACCGCCAAGCGTTCGCGAGCGGTATCCGTCAGAGACCTGCCCCGTGGGGACACCCAGGCGCTATCAGGGAGCTCGTGCAGCGCATCCGCCAATGACACGTCTTTCTCCCGTGACTCACGTGGCCCGGCCAGTTCTTCAGCCCAATCTGATAAAGCAACAATGTCGCGTGGGCCAATCGCCCAACGCTCAGACGTCAGCAGACGCATCAGGGAGTCGCCGCGGCCAGGATCGTGTGCCACTTCCAGTAAAGCCAGCGTCTCCACGACCTCAGGAACGTGGAGAAGCCCACCCACTCCCGTGACCTCGTACGCCACTCCCGCTTGTCGCAAGGCATCAATCACGGCGGGGAATTGAGCCCTGGTACGACACAGCACTGCGGAAGTTGCCACCTGGTCACGATGGGACTCAAGTTCTGCACGCGAGTCCACAATCCAGGCAACAAGTGCGTCCGCTTCCGTGACATCGTCAGGGAAGAAAGATGCTCGCACCTGAGACGGTGGGAGCTGCTCTGACGGCGTGGAAAGTTCTTCGTGGCGAGAACGCAATGTCGGCACATCCAGCGACGCTTCTTCCATGCGTGGGCGAAGGGAAGAAGTAATGGCCTCGGAGGCCTTCAACACCGCGGGTTCGTTGCGCCACGACACCGACAAATGCCCTTGGCGTACCACCTCGCTACCGCCAAACGCCTCAAGGAACCGTGCGAGCGAGTTTTCCGAAGCACCCCTAAAGCCATAAATGGCCTGGTACGGGTCTCCCACCGCTTCAATATGGGGACGATCCCGAAAAAGCCCCTGGAACAAAGCGAGTTGTCCCACAGACGTATCTTGAAACTCGTCCAACAACACCACTCGATATTTTGCTTGCTCGGCTCTCGCGACGTGGGGAATCCGTGCCAACTCGATCGCCGCACTGATTTGGTCGGAATAATCGATAACCGCTCTATCTGCCTTCGCGGCACGGAATGCTTCGACAAGTGTCGCCAGACTTGCCCGAGAACGCATCCGTGCAGACTGCTTAATCTGGTCCTGAATGCGCCTACCCGAGGGTGTAGACAACCCTTCAATATGACTCGCAAGAGCACCCGCATATTCAGCGAGACGCTCAGGGGAGACTGCGTTGTCAGACATCTGAGAATTGAGAATGGGGAGTGCCTTGGTCAGTGTGCTGAGCTCTACATCCACGTCAAGGGAGTCGTCCCATCCCTCTACGACCTCCACCGCAAGCTGCCATAAACCCGCAGCCGTGAGTACTCCAGCCTCTGGGTCGTATCCCAATCGCAATCCGTGTTCGGCCATAAGCCCGGCCGCATACCCGTTATAGGTTGCCACGGTCGGTTCAATCGCCTCGGTACCTGGGAACACGGCCTTGAGAACACGGGAAGCGCGGTCACGAATTTCCCCAGCTGCTTTACGAGTAAAGGTGAGACACAAAATTTCTTCAGGGGAGATGTCGTGCCCACACAACTGCCGTGCGTTGTCCACGATAAAGGCAATCCTCATGGACAACGTGTGGGTTTTACCAGAGCCTGCTCCCGCGGTGATGAGAGCCGGCCCAAGTCCAGCAGAGATGACTGCGCTTTGTTCGAGCGTGGGTGGCAGTGCACCTGCCGTTTCAGCAAGTTCGTTGGGGGATCGGCCGTGTCCCACTAGCTGGGCGTCAGTCATTGTCGACAGCTCCCCGCCAGCGTTCCGTCACCTGTGTGCCCTCCGGTTGAGCAGGGCAAGCACGCGAAACAGGGCACCCACGGCAGTGGTCCCCCACGGTTGCTCCAAAATCGGGGCCTCTCATGCGCCCCACCGCGGCATGCAACCTCTCTTTCGCCGTGGCCGGGTTCACCGCACTCTGTGATCGTAGGGTGGGGCCATCCTTTCCTGTACCGAGGAACACAAGGGCCGCCCCGGCGGAATCCTCCACACCAGGAACTGAACCCTCAGCTACTGCAAGTTGGTACATCTGTAGTTGCGGGTCCTGAAGGGCCTCAGCCTTGGAGGGGAGAGTGGCTCCCGTTTTGAGATCCACGACTGTGGCCTCACCGTCGCGAATATGGAGGCGGTCAATCGAACCGGATAACACTGCCTCGGAGGTCTGGAAGCGCACGTGAGTCTCCGTCTCAACGGAATCTGCATCTGTGTCGGAAATGTACTGAGCTAGGCGCCTCACCATGTGTTCAGCCTTGTCTTGGAGTCTGCGTCCTGACCACGTATCAGACACGTCATGTGAAGGCCAGAGAGCGTGAAAAGCCTCCATGAGTTCGTCTTCCGTACCGTGAGGGTGTTGTTCCGCAAGGGTGTGCAGCAACGTTCCAAGCACCTGAGCAGTGCCTGCTTCGGGCTGCCCGCCATGCGACTTCAATACCCATCTCAGCGCGCATTTTTCCACCTCGCTCACATGGGAGGGAGACACTCGTACGGGGGTATCTGAATCCCAGACAGGCTCCTCGGTAGTGAGCCCAGCGACGCCATGCCACGTGTCAGGATGCGCATGAGTCACACCAGCCTGATACATATGCGCCAGTGTGAAAGCTGCCTCCTCACTGCCATCGCGGCGCAAATGTGCGATCGCTTCGCGCATGTGAGCAAAGGGTCGGAGCGGCGGAGTCGCGTTCGCTTCCTCCTCTACAGATTCGATTTCCTGGTGTGAAGCGAAGCTCCGGTCCAGGCGTGGAACACTCTGACCCACTGCACGGGTAAGCGTCTGCACAAAACGCGACCTTTGGATATCTTCGCCCTCTGCCCAGGTGACAACAACGTCACCGCAGGTGCGGGTAAGAGCCACATAGAGTGCGCGCGCTGACTCAGCGAGGACTTCCGCACGAGCAGCTGCCACATATGCCGGGGATTCGGTTCGTTGTGGGAAGGGTTCGGTGTCTCTACCTGTGACCACGTCCAACAAAGCTGGCGCACCCAACACCGAGCCGCGTAGGCGGGTATCGGGCCAGATGCCTTCTTCGAGTCCCGTCACCACCACAAAGTCCCACTGACGACCTGTCGCACCGGCCGGCGTCACCACCTCTACTCCGTCATATGCGCCGCGGGCAGCCAAGGAGTCTGCCGCAAAATCGTGTGCTTCGAGGTACTCCACAAAAGCATCTATGCCTGCCGCATGTCGACGTTCCTCGAATTGATGTGCAACTTTCATCACAGCAATCACGGCGTCGAGATCCTCGTCGTCGCGACGTGACCCGGCGAGCGCCGCCTGTTGCCATGTCTCAGCTACGTGGAGTTCGTCCCACACTGCCCACAACACAGCACCGGGGGTTGCTGCTGGACGTTGCGCAATGCTGCGTGCACGCGTCACTGCCCGCGCGACTCGGGCAACCTGTTGTGCCTCCGGGATATCCAACGTGACGACGTGTGCTTCCGCCGCCAACGCCTCAACCATGAGTTCCGTGCTAGTACGAGCGCCGTCCCCCGCACGTTCTTCACGCACCAACGCGCGCCTCAACCTACGGAATCCTCCCGCATCGATTCCCACGGCCCTGCTCAACAGCACGCGCTCGATTCGCGCAGGCGTCCAGGAGGCTCCTGCCGCTACCGCGGCCATGTCCAGCAGAGCCGTCACCACAGGGTGCGCACGCAAGGCTGCACCATCGGCAGATGCGGCTGTCGGGATATCCGCACGTTGAAGGGCAGTTCTCATCTCTTGTACCCGGGTACGAGTGGGAGCAATAACCGCGATTCGGTTCCAGGCGGATCCTGCCCCAGCCTCCGCGTGTGCCCTCCGTACGTGGGCGGCAACGATGCGGCCTTCGTCATGAACCCCCACGCACGGTTCACACGTCAGTGTTGCTATAC
>WTKG01000017.1 GCA_011524475.1 Demequinaceae bacterium | reverse complement strand
ATTTTGTCTTTGAACGCACGCCTCGCGGAACGCACAGCCGTGGCTTTTGCCCTGCCCCGGGCCCGTTGCGCATCGGCAAGTTTCGGTGGAGTAGTCACGAGGCCTGAAGTTCTGTACGTAATTCATGCGCCGCCACCACCATGGCTGAGCGCAATTTCTCAACAATAGGCCCCGCGCTCGACAGGCTACGCCCCTGGTGAGCAAGAACCCAAGAAGATGCTTCGCCAAACACTTCTGCCGCATCCTGCGCGGTGGCGCCCTGAGCACCTATCCCCGGGGCCAAAATAGGGCCGCGAAGCGCGCTGACATCAATGTGCAAATCCCTCAATGCTTCGCCCACGGTGGCGCCAATCACCAGTCCCACACTTCCCATGCCATCAGCAGATGCGTTTTCGGCCGTCGCAGCTTCGGCAATAGCGCGCGCCACAGACACTCCTTGCCCATGCGTAGCGTGTTGCACTGACGCGCCTTCTGGATTCGATGTCAGACACAGCACAAAGATTCCTTTGCGATGCTCGTGCGCGAGATCCATCGCTGGGCGCAGAGATTCAAAACCAAGATACGGGGACAACGTCACAGCATCGGCTTCCAAGGGTGAGCCAGGCATAAGAAAAGCTTCCGCGTATCCGTTCATAGTGGAACCAATATCTCCACGTTTCGCGTCTGCAATGCTGAGCACATTGTTTCCGGCACACCAGTCCAGGCAATGCTCCAATACCGCGAACCCACGCGCTCCATGCCGCTCAAAAAACGCTACCTGGAACTTCACTGCTGCCACATGATTTGCTGCCGCTTCAAGAATGCTCATGGAATAGGCCATGACCCCTTCTGGAGTGTCTGGCATACCCCAGGAGGAAAGTTCCTCTCGAGAAGGGTCAACGCCCACGGAGAGAGGACCATAGTGGCTCATCGCCTGCGCAAGATCGTGTCCGAATGTCATCGAGGCTCCGCATGGTGATCTTGCAGGCTCTTCACCTCGAACCGTCCCGCCGATATCGCTTCAATTCCCTGTACTGCCGCGGCGAGTTGTTGCACGGTGGTCACCAACGGCTTATCTGCGGCGGTGGTAGCGGCGCGAATTTCGTAGCCGTCCGCACGTGCCCCCTGCCCGGAAGGCGTGTTCACCACCATATCCACTTCTCCCCGATCGATCAGATCCACAATTGTCTCTGATCCGTCGATTTTTCCTTGAGAGAATTTGGTGACAACCCGAGAGGGCACCCCGTTTCGAGTCAGCACCAAATGTGTCCCTTCCGTAGCCAAAATCGTGAACCCGAGCTGCGCAAGTCGCGCCACCGGAAGAATCGCCAGACGCTTGTCACGGTCGGCTATCGACACAAAGACCGTCCCCGACGTTGGCAACCCGGTGTGTGCGGCGGCTTGTGACTTCGCAAAGGCCGCGGGGAAATCCGCGTCAAAACCCATTACTTCTCCGGTAGAGCGCATTTCTGGCCCCAGAACCGTATCCACCACAGTTCCTTCGGGAGTTCTAAACCGTTTGAACGGAAGCACCGCTTCTTTTACGGCAATAGGTTCTGCGGTGTCGATAACTACCGCATCGGTATGAGGCAACACACCCTCAGCCCGCAAAGCGGCAATGGACTGACCGACCATCACATGTGCGGCAGCACGGGCAAGAGGCACCCCTGTCGCTTTAGCGACGAACGGAACTGTGCGGCTTGCCCGCGGGTTTGCCTCAAGTACGTAGAGAACGTCACCAAAGAGGGCGTACTGCACATTCATCAGACCACGGACACCGATTCCTGCTGCGAGGCGCTCGGTAGATTCACGAATTTTTTCCAACTGGACACGAGAAAGCGTCACCGGCGGAATCACGCATGCAGAGTCCCCAGAGTGAATACCTGCTTCTTCGATGTGTTCCATCACCCCGGCCAGAAAAAGCTCCTCACCGTCATAGAGCGCATCCACATCAATTTCGATGGCGTCGTCAAGGAACCTGTCCACGAGTAGCGGGGCGTCGCTAGGATGATCGCCAATGTCACCCAAGCGCTCGCCATACGACTCCAGTTGAGCACGCGAATACACAATTTCCATACCGCGTCCCCCCAACACATAACTCGGACGCACCAGCACGGGATAGCCGATTTCTTCTGCGATTGCCACTGCCTCCTCTACCCCGTGCGCAGTCCCGTACGCAGGAGCGGGCACCTCGGCCTGTTCAAGAACCTTGCCGAATTCGCCTCTGTCTTCAGCATTGTCAATCGCCTCTGGAGTAGTGCCCAGAATTGGCACTCCTGCATCAGCGAGGCGCTGGGCAAGGCTCAACGGGGTTTGACCTCCCAATTGGACAATGACCCCCTTGACGGGACCTGCCGCGCATTCTGCTTCATATACGGCCATGACATCCTCAAACGTCAAGGGCTCGAAATAGAGTCGATCTGCCGTGTCATAGTCGGTAGAGACGGTCTCCGGATTGCAGTTCACCATCACTGTCTCATAGGACTCTTTGAGGGTGAGGGCAGCATGCACACAGGAATAATCGAATTCGATTCCCTGGCCAATGCGGTTGGGGCCGGATCCCAAAATAATCACCGCTTCGCGGTCCCGCGACGCTATCTCGGTTTCCGCATCGAAACTTGAGTAGTGGTACGGAGTCTGGGCCTCAAATTCGGCCGCGCACGTGTCCACCGTCTTATAGACCGGCTCGACACCGGCCTGTTTCCGAGCGGCACGCACATCGGTCTCGTCAACACCTCGCAGATGCGCAAGGTGCACGTCGGACAATCCATGTCGCTTTGCTTGCAGTAATAGTTCCTCGCTGAGATCGGGAGAGCTGCGAATCTCGTGAGCAATTTCATTCATCAATAAGATTTGATCCAAGAACCAGCGATCAATCTTGGTGGCCTCGAATACTTGCTCGAGGACACTCTCGTCCTCTACCGCCGCCCGTAAGGCTTGCTGGACCTGCAGCATACGAAATTCCGTGGGGGTGCGCATTGCATGAAGCAACGCCTCTAGCTCAGCACCTGCCGGAGCATCTCCGTCCCAATGGAAATTCACTCCCCGCTTATCGATGGAACGTAACGCCTTGCCCAGAGCTTCCGTGAAATTGCGACCGATAGACATGGCCTCTCCCACGGATTTCATCGTGGTAGTCAATACCGGGTCGGCTGCCGGGAATTTTTCGAATGCGAAGCGCGGTACCTTCACCACGATGTAGTCGAGTGCCGGCTCGAAACTTGCCGGGGTGGAGCCCGTAATGTCGTTCGGAATTTCATCCAGGGTGTAGCCCACCGCGAGACGCGCAGCAATTTTTGCAATCGGAAAGCCGGTGGCCTTGGAAGCAAGCGCAGACGAACGAGACACGCGCGGATTCATCTCAATCACGATGATCCGGCCCGTGTCGGGATCCACTGCAAATTGAATATTGCAGCCTCCCGTATCCACTCCCACTTCCCGGATCACCGCAATACCGATGTCGCGCATGCGTTGGTATTCACGATCAGTAAGCGTCAAAGCTGGCGCGACGGTGACAGAGTCACCCGTGTGCACCCCCACCGGATCGACGTTCTCGATTGAACACACCACCACCACGTTGTCTGCTTTGTCCCGCATGAGCTCGAGCTCGTACTCTTTCCACCCGAGAATGCTCTCTTCCAACAGCACCTCTGTGGTCGGCGAATAATGCAGACCCGCTCCCCCAATACGCCGCAAGTCTTCTTCGTTGTAGGCGAAACCAGAACCGAGTCCACCCATCGTGAACGAAGGGCGCACCACGACGGGGTACGTCAGTTTTTCTGCACCCGCAAGAAGTTCTTCCATGGAGTGACAGATAACCGAACGCGCACTCTCCGCACCGCACCGCTCCACTACCCCTTTGAACAACTCGCGGTCTTCACCAAGATTGATGGCCTCTAAATTCGCGCCAATCAGCTCAACGTTATATTTCTCCAAGATCCCAGCCTCGCCTAACGCGATAGCTGCATTCAGAGCAGTCTGCCCTCCGAGAGTGGGAAGAAGCGCGTCGGGGCGTTCTTTGTCAATAATGGCCTCGATCACCTCTGTGGTGATGGGCTCCACGTATGTAGCGTCCGCGAACTCGGGGTCCGTCATGATGGTAGCGGGGTTGGAATTCACCAAGACCACGCGTAATCCTTCGGCCTTGAGCACTCGGCATGCTTGAGTACCCGAATAGTCGAATTCGCAGGCCTGGCCAATCACAATGGGTCCAGAACCAATTACCAGTACGGACTCAAGATCACTACGCCGAGGCATTACCGCTCACCCTTCATCAGTGCCACAAAACGGTCA
Organism: Demequinaceae bacterium; assembly: GCA_011524475.1. Classification (GTDB taxonomy): domain Bacteria; phylum Actinomycetota; class Actinomycetes; order Actinomycetales; family Demequinaceae; genus WTKG01. Next base: position 602 of record WTKG01000017.1, on the reverse strand, counting down.
AAAAGATACGCAGCATCGTGCGGCCCCGCGGCTGCTTCTGGGTGGTATTGGACACTAAACGCGGGTATATCGAGGCACTCGAGGCCTTCCACTACGTCGTCGTTGAGACACACATGGCTGACCCGCACCTGCCCGTATTTCTCCACTGGAGCGACGACTTTTCCGTCAAGAGGTGCGTCTACTGCAAACCCATGATTATGGGCCGTCACCTCTACTTTTCCTGTAGTGCGATCCATCACCGGCTGGTTAATGCCTCGGTGCCCAAAACGCAATTTATATGTACCAAATCCCAACGCGCGTCCCAGCAGTTGATTGCCGTAACAGATTCCAAAGAATGGAACTTTCGCATCGAGTACGGTGCGCAGAGTGTCAATGTGGGTAGTGGCCGCCCCAGGGTCACCTGGGCCATTACTAAAGAAGACGCCATCTGGTTTTCTGGCAAGAATCTCGTCGCCAGAGATGTCAGACGGCACCACTGTCACGTGGATACCCCGGTCTGCCATCAGTTCAGGTGTCCTCATCTTGATGCCAAGGTCCACCGCCACGACCTTCGCAATGGTGTCGACACCGACGATGAGCTGCGCAAGCTGCTGCTGCTCGAA
>WTKG01000166.1 GCA_011524475.1 Demequinaceae bacterium | reverse complement strand
ACTCGCGGCCCGGAATTTGCGCGCATCATGGGCCTGGGGGCAGCTCGCGGTGAAAACGTCGTCACCAATGACGATGTCGCCGGCCCGATTGATTCGTCCGACGAGTGGATTCGCCAACGCACCGGCATGGTGACCCGGGTGCGCGCCAACCCTGAGACCGAAGTGTTGGATTTGGCCGAACGCGCCGCCCGCGAAGCTCTCGAAAACTCTGGGATCGATCCCTCGCAACTCGACACCGTCATTCTTTCCACTATTTCGTGGCCCCACCAAACACCTGGTGGCGCCCCTGTGCTTGCGGACAGGTTGGGCGCAAAGAATGCCGCCAGCTATGACATTTCTGCTGCCTGCGCGGGCTACTGCTACGCGATCGGGCAGGCGGACGCACTGGTGCGTTCTGGTCAAAGCACATACGTGCTCGTGGTCGGTGCCGAGAAAATGAGCGACTGGATTGACCCCACGGACCGCACCATCTCGTTCCTCCTGGGCGACGGGGCGGGCGCTGCGGTGATTGGCCCCTCCGAGACTCCCGCGATTGGCCCTACCGTGTGGGGCTCCAAGGGGGAGGCCGCGCACACCATCAATCAGACGGCCTCATGGCTGGACGTGCGCGACAAAGGCGCCGAGTTCCCCACCCTGCGTCAAGAAGGCCCCACCGTGTTTAAGTGGGCATCCTTCGAGATGGGCCCCATTGCGCTCGAGGCAGTCAAAGCAGCGGGAATTGAGCCCAGTGACATTGACGCGTTTATCCCCCACCAAGCGAATATGCGCATCATTGACCAGATGGTGAAGCAGATTGGCCTCCCCGAAAACGTGGTCATTGCACGCGATATCGCAGACTCAGGTAACACCTCTGCGGCGTCGATTCCGCTCGCCACCGAACGTCTGTACCGCGATGGCCAGGTGAAATCTGGAGACATTGCGCTACAAATTGGTTTCGGCGCGGGGCTTGTCTTCGCCGCACAAGTGGTTGTTCTTCCGTAACCTAGACACCGTAATAACCGATGATGCACAGTGCATCACCAATCCAAGGAGAGAAACACATGGCAAAGTCCGAGCAGGAGGTCCTCGAAGGCCTCGCGAACATCGTCGCCGAAGAAACCGGTGTCGACGCCGCGGACGTTCAGGGCGACAAGTCCTTCACGGACGACCTGGACATTGACTCGCTGTCGATGATGACGATCGTTACCGTCGCAGAAGAAGAGTTCGATGTACGCATCCCCGATGAGGATGTGCAGAACCTCGTGACCGTGAACGACGCGGTCAAGTACATCACCGCTGCGCAGTCCTAACGCACAGCACAACCAGCACGGAGTAATCATGGCGAAAACCGTTGTGGTCACTGGGCTTGGCGCTACCACGCCGCTCGGTGGAGATGTCCCGTCCACGTGGGAGGGGGCGCTGGCCGGGAAGTCCGGCGTGCGCACCCTGGACAACGATTGGGCTGAAAAGCACGGGATTACGTCGAACTTCGCTGGCCAGGTAGCCGTCAAGCCTGAGGAGGTCCTTTCGCGTCCAGAAACCAAGCGAATGGACCCCTCGGCTCAGATGGCGATTGTCGCGACTCGCGAAGCCTGGAAAGACGCAGGTGAGCCAGAGGTAGACCCGGCTCGTTTGGGAGTGGTGGTTTCTAGCGGCATTGGTGGCGTGTGGACGCTGCTCAATGCGTGGGACACGGTGCAAGAAAAGGGAGCAGCCCGCGTGCGGCCCATGACGGTGCCCATGCTCATGCCAAACTCCCCTGCCGCATACGTCGAGTTGGAACTGGGGGCCAAGGCTGGTGCCCACGCGCCCGTGTCTGCCTGCGCTTCTGGCGCCGAGGCCATCGGGATGGCCTACAAAATGATCGTGGATGGGCGCGCAGAGGTGGCGGTGGCTGGCGGAACAGAAGCTGCCACTCACCCGGTGACGATTGCCTCCTTTGGCGCTATGCATGCGCTGTCGACCCGTAACGACGATCCGGCCGGAGCCTCACGTCCCTATGACGTGACTCGTGACGGGTTTGTGATGGGCGAAGGTTCGGGAATTCTGGTGCTTGAATCAGAAGAACACGCCAAGGCCCGCGGGGCACATATTTACGCCCGGCTGTCTGGGGTGGGGATGTCTGCCGATGCCCACCACATTGCGGCCCCTGAACCCACGGGTGAAGGTCAGACGCGAGCTATGACGTTTGGGCTCGACGATGCAGGGCTCACCACCGCAGACGTGTGCCACGTGAATGCCCACGCCACCTCCACGGTGGTGGGAGACATGATTGAAGCACGCGCTATTGCGGGCCTCATGGGTTCTCGCGCCTCAGAAGTATTGTTGAGCGCCACTAAATCCATGACCGGACACTTGCTGGGAGGTGCCGGGGCGGTGGAGTCGGTATTCACCATTAAGGCCTTGGCGGAGCGGCTTGCTCCTCCCACGATCAACGTGACAGAGCCAGATCCAGAGCTAGAAGTAGACCTGGTGCGCGACAAACCGCGCGAACTCCCTGAGGGCGACATCGCGGCGATCAATAACTCGTTTGGTTTCGGCGGCCACAACGTGGCCCTGGTGTTTACGAACGCCTAGCCGGGCTCCCTATCCGACGCGGTGAAGCCACCGCACGGGTGCGCCTTGACCGGCGTAGCGGAAAGGCTCGAGTTCTTCGTCCCAGGCGGTACCGAGCGCTAGGTCCATGGCGCGTGTGAAGTCGGCTACGTTTCCGCCGGATTCGAGCGCCGTGCGAATGCGATCTTCGGGAACCACAATATTGCCGTGCACGTCCGTCACCGCATGGAAGATTCCCAGGCTTGGGGTGTGCGACCAGCGGGCCCCGTCAGAGCCGTGGGAGGGGTCTTCTGTGACTTCGTAGCGCACGTGCTCCCAGCCGCGCAAAGCAGAGGCGAGTCGCGCTCCAGTGCCTTGGGTGCCTTGCCACGTGATTTCTGCACGCAACAAACCTGGACCGGCAGATTGTTCGGACCATTCGAGCGTGACAGTACGGCCAAGCGCTTCTCCCGTGGCCCATTCAATGTGTGGGCACAGGGCGCGCGTGGCTGAGTGTACGTAGAGAACGCCACGAGTGATGGCGGTCATGACTGTTCCTTCCTGACTGGTGCGGCTTCCCCTCCGACCGTGTCAGGTGGTGTCACGTGACGTACACCGTATGTGGTTGTACCCCTATGGTGCATCACATTGCTGTAATTTTCCAGTCACGCGCGTGAGTGAGGGCACGTGTCGTGTGCACCCGGGCCCTATTCGGTGGGTTTGGGAGCGGGCTTCCAGCCGCGTTCTACTGCTTCCCGCACCTGGCGTTGGGCGTTTTTTCTCACGTCTGGGGCAAGGCGTTCAATGAAGAGCTTGCCGTCCAGGTGGTCCACCTCGTGGTTGATGAGGCGTGCCCAAATCTCTTCGCCTTCGACCACCACTTCTGCTCCGTCCAGATCGGTGCCCACAGCTTTCGCGTACGCGGGGCGTTCGCATGCGAACCAGAGGCCTGGAACTGAAAGGCAGCCCTCGTCGCCTAGTTCTTGAAGTTCACTGGAGTTCTCCACGATGCGCGGGTTGAGCACGTACCCCACGTCGCCTTCGATGTTCCATGCGAAGGCGCGCAGCCCCACCCCAATCTGGTTGGCGGCAAGCCCTGCGCGGCCTTCGTAGTCCACTGTTTCGAGCAGGTCGTCCACGAGGGAACGCACCCGTGCGTCTACCTCCGTGATGGGGTCGCACGGGGTGCGCAGCACGGGGTCACCAAAGGTTCGAATATCACGCATCGCCATGGGTCTATTGTTTCACGCCCGTACTACGCGCAAGGGCCACTGCTCATGTTTGTAAGGGGGCGGTGTGCTACTGGCTCTGCGATGGGGACTCTGTGCCTTCGCGGCGCGGAGGCGGGGCGGAATCAAGCGCCCACCGGATTACTCGGGTGGCGAGGCGCCCGCCTCGGTGCGCAGCGCCAGGTGAAGGGTGGGGCAACTGCAACATGTCTCGCACCCAAGCGGGGGCAAGGTCTACTGATGCCCGGGAAATGAGCGCGTACGCGGGTCTGCCTATTGCAGGGATGGGTGGGCTCTGTAACAAGAAGTCCACGGTGTCGAGCGCAGCCGGAATGGCGTCGAGCTCCTCGCGATACCCCTCCAGGCACTGGTCCAGGGCTGTGCGGCTGTGCGGCACATCGGTGGCACCGAGTTCCTCTGCCACCCGTGCGGCACCGTCTACGTACGCGTCTTCTTCGGCGCGCGTCAACGGGCGCCTTCCATAGCGTTGGTGGGCTTCCAGAAAACTCCATGCTTCGGCCACGTGCACCCATCGCAACAGGTGTGGATCTGAGGCCGCGTAGGGCGTGCCTGCGGGCGTCGTGCCGTCAATACGGGCGTGCACGGCGCGCACGGCTGCGCAGGTGCGTTCTGCCATGGGTGCGGGGGCGAACGAGGTGGTGGCGATGAAGGTGGCCGTGCGTTGCAGGCGACCCCACGGGTCGGAGCGGTAGCCGGAGTGGTCGGCGACGGCACTCATTGCTCCCGGGTGCAGGGACTGCACCAGCAACGCCGTAATGCCCCCAATGAACATCGAGGCATCCGCGTGCACCCGCACCACGGGCCCGTTGCGGGGAAACCAGCGAGGGCCAGGGGTGCCGTGAATGCGTTGACGCACTGCGGCCGCATCAGGGCCGGCGATGCGTTGCAACAGCAAGCGTGCGGCGAGGCGGCCGAGTGGAGTGCGGGAGCGAGTGGCCGACGAACCGGGCGGCCAGGGCTCTGGTGGCGCCTCTAGGTGGGTCATGGGGTGATTGTCACACACTCTTGTGCGTGCCTCACTGGGCTAAGCAACATCCTTCCCTGCAAGAAAATTCTCTAGAAGAGCAATATCCGCAGCAGGAAAAGGGGTAAAAGCACGGACATGCAAATCCTTCACACGGGGCAAAGAAACATACAC
>WTKG01000102.1 GCA_011524475.1 Demequinaceae bacterium | reverse complement strand
GTTGGCGCCGTGGCTGTTGCTGATTTCCGTGGTACTGGCCGCCCTCGCATCCGTCTTGACGATTGGTAGGTACACCAACGCATGAGTCGCACACTTCTTCGCCCGATCGTTGCCTTCGTGGCAGTGGTCTGCGTTGTGTTACTCACGTATGCGACCGCCTACGCATCTTCGGCTAGGCCGCTGCCAGGGAACAACTACGACGATGAAATTGCTGCTGCGGAAAAGAAGAAGGCTGATCTTGAACAACAGGAAGAGGAATTAGATCACCTTCTGGAAGGCACCGCGGCAGATCTGGTGGAGGCGAATGCGCGCCTGAGAGAACTCAACACGCAATTGCCTGAAGCACAACGTGCCCTGGATCTGGCGCAGGAGCGGGCAGAGCGGGCACGCGTCCAGTTGGAACTTGCGCAAGCAGAGTTAGATGCGGCCCAGGCAGACGCTGACCGGATTTCTGCCCAGATAGAGGCAGACGAACAGCGCATCGCCGAATTGCGTCAATTGGTGGCGGCTCTTGCGCGCGCGGCCTATCGCGGCGAGAACGCTCACACCACTTTGCAACTTGTTTTTGGAACTACCACCACGGAAGAGTTCGTGGATGAGGTGACGTTGAGGTCCACACTTGCGCGCACGCAAGGCAACGCGCTCGCGGAACTTGATCAACTTGCTGCGGCCAACCGCAATCTGGGAGTCAAGTTAGAGGCCATTCGGGTAGAGGCGGAGCGTCTTCGGGAGGAAGCCGCGGCTCTCGCGGAAGAGCGTGAGCAAGCACTTGCGGAAGCTCAGGCCAAGGCAGACGAGATTGAAGCGAACCTTGCAGAACAAAAAGAACTCACGGACTATTTGAAGTCACAAGAAAAGCGGTTCTTGCAAGATTTGGAAGACAACCAGCGCGAACAGGTGCAAACCCAGTTCGAGCTCGCCAAACTAGCCCGCCAGTCCATTGAAGACGGGCTCGAATTTCCGGACGGTGAGTTCCTTGCTCCCGTGAGCAGCATTTATGTGACTAGTCCGTACGGTTATCGAGTTCACCCCATCTATGGAGTGCGAATCTTCCACGCAGGGGTGGACTTGCGCGCCTATTGCGGCACACCGATCAAGGCCACCACGTGGGGCATCGTGACGCACGCGAAATGGGCGGGGGGATACGGCAACCAGGTGTTGGTGAATCACGGGACCATCAATGGCAAAGGCTATGCCTCTACCTACAACCACTTATCACGCTTCAACGTGGGAGCCGGTGACATTGTGGCGCCAGGTGACGTAGTGGGGTACTCGGGCACTACGGGAAACTCGGTTGGGTGTCACCTGCACTTTGAGATTTTGATCAACGGCAAGTTCACGGACCCGATGGACATCATCTAGGCTTGCTCGTCCGCACGTGAGGCGCGAACTAGGGAGGTGAGCCATGGCGGAGTCCGTGAAAGTTGTGGCCACTAACCGCAAGGCGCGGTACGACTACTTCATTGACGACACTTTTGAGGCGGGCGTGGTGTTGCATGGCACCGAGGTGAAGTCCCTGCGTGAAGGCCGCGCCTCGTTGGGGGAGGGTTTTGTATCCGTGTCAGAGGGTGAGGCGTGGCTTGAAAACGTCTACATCCCCGTATACACACAAGGTACGTGGACCAACCATGAGCCACGACGCACACGCAAACTGTTGTTGCATGCCCATGAGATTGCAGAAATCGCGGAGGGTTCTCGCGAAAAGGGTCACACGGTGGTGCCGTTGCGATTGTATTTTTCGCGGGGTCGCGCAAAGGTTGAAATCGGGTTGGCGCGAGGAAAGAAAGCGCACGACAAACGTCATGCTTTGCGTGAGGCGCAGGACGCGCGAGAAGCGCGGGCGGCTATGAGTGTCAAAAACGCCCGGTAAGGAGTGCTTGTCGCGCCCAGACAAGGCATGATTGGTATATGACTCGCGTCTCTACCGCCGCACTCATGGCGATATGTGCTCTGGTGTTGTCTGCCTGTGTGTCGTCTTTCCTGAATTCGCCTGAAGCGCAAGGGGACGAGATTGCGGTGTCGCCAGCGGCGATCGAGGGTGAACATATTCGCAACTACGAGGCGTGGTACTACGTCAATGCAGACGGCACCACGGACGTGACGCTGGAATTTGCGTATGACTTTGGCGGAAATTTCCGCCGCGGCCCCTACCTCACGTTTCCTATTCGAGTGCCGTATGACTCTCGCGATGACCGCTTGTTCCCCATCACCGAAGTGACGGCTGAGAGCCCCTCGGGAGCGTGGGCCAACACCTACATCAGTACGTCGCGTTATTGGATGGACATCCGTATTGGGCACGAGGATCACCCTGACTACAACGGCGTCGAGACGTATCGCGTGACGTTTACCGTCGACGGACTACTCAATGGCATCACGGATGCTCAGGTTCCAGGGTCTGGGCTGACCGGGGCTTTGTGGGACGAGTTTTACGTCAACGTGATTGGTTCTGCCTGGACCGTGCCCATAGCCAATGTGACAATCCACGTGGACGGCGACCCGGACGTGTTGCCTATTTCTCAGGCGCCCGACGGCACTGTGAGTGTGGGTGAAGCCGCCGCGCCGCCAGGAGTGTATTGCTTTGTGGGACAGACGGGTTCTACGGCTAGGTGCGCTAGTGCAGTACTGAGTGACGAGGGTGCAACATTTACTGCTGACTATGTGGAGCCCTTTACTGGCATGACGGTGCAGGTCGCTTTCCCGCCTGGATCGGTAGACACAGAGCCGCTGCTGCGTACCAAGAACGACCTGGCCTACATTTTTGCTCTCACCCCCTTTACAGGTACCGCTGCCGGGTTGTTGTTGGTGGGGGGAATCGTGCTGCTGTCTCGCCGCATTCGCGGGGTTGCCATTGACGAACAGTATGCGGGACTCACGCCAGGGCTGACCCCTACGGGCACGGACGCGGCCCGCGTGGTGAAGCGTGACTACAAGGCTCCGGTGGCGGTGCAGTTTATGCCGCCTCCGGGAATGCGCCCTGGCCAGTTAGGGACGCTGCTGGATGAGCGGGCAGACGTGCGCGACGTGACTGCCACGATTGTGGACCTTGCGGTGCGGGGATATTTGCGCATTGAAGAGGTGCACAAACGTAAAAAGCCATCTAAGAAACCGGACTACCGGTTTGTGAAGCTTCGTGAGGCTGACGCAGCGTTGGTGGAGTTTGAGCGAGAGTTGTTCGACTCACTGTTTGCGAGCGGTGATGACGTCACCCTCAAAGATGACATTAAGCGACGCTTCGCTACCGACCTCAAAGTGGTGCAAAACAAGATGTATCGCGATGTGGTGCGGCTCGGCTGGTTCCGCAGCAATCCGAACACTACGAGGGGAGCGTGGGCGGCGGCCGGTATTGCACTTATCGTGGTGGGAATCGGAGCTGTGATTGGGCTGGCGATTCTTGGGCCCTACGCATTTATTGGTCTGCCGATTCTGATTATTGGCGCCATGGTGTTGGCCACCACCCGCAACGCCCCTTCTCGTACTGCGGAAGGAACAGCAGTACTGATGCAGGCGCAGGGCTTCCAGACATTCCTGGAAACGGCAGACGGCAACAAACTGCGGTACGAGGAAGGCCGCGACATCTTTAGCGAATACTTACCGTTTGCGATTGCCTTTGATGTGGCAGACAAGTGGTCCAAAGTGTTTGAAAAACTGGCTGCGGAAGGAGCCGAATTGCCAGAACCGACCTGGTATGTCGGCTATTACCCCGTGTTCTCCCCACACTTTGGCGGGTTCGGCAACCGGCTAGATGCCTTCTCGGACGCCGCCAATAGTGCCATTGCCGCCAAGACACCTGGTTCGGGTGGTAGCTCTGGTTTTAGTGGCGGAGGAGGGTTCTCCGGCGGAGGCTCGTTCGGTGGCGGCGGAGGCTCCTGGTAACTCCTGCATCTTTCCTCTGTCACCTCACCCCGGTACACTGGAGTTACAACTCAATAGGGGGATGATCGGTTTCGACGTGTGTTGTTGCTTCAGGGGAAGCGGGCCGAGGATGCAGGGTTATCTCGTTAACGCTCCCTGTAACCAATAGGTGCAGATTCTAAGCGCACCGACTTCGCCCTCGCTGCTTAAGCGAGCCCCGAAGTCCGTCAGCCTAGGGTTGTTCTCGACCTAGTTCCTGACGTCATCTAGAGAACTTGCTGGGCGCCGGCGTCACGGCGGCTCCCGGGACTTTTACCGTGACTGGGCCTTCTCACAGCCCGCCTGATGGTTCGTGAGAGGCCGAGAAACCTTCTTCAGGCTGCGCCCGGAGAAGCCCTGTCGTGGAACACGCGGACGCGGGTTCGATTCCCGCCATCTCCACCATGTATAGGCCTACGTATGCCCTTCGTTTTCAGACTCCTCAAAGTCCCCTTTCATTCTAGAGGCGGCTTTTCTTTACGTATCTGAATGATCTGTAGTGGGATCACTGCAATGAGGGCGTAACTGATCATCACGTATGGCCCCATAAAGAGGATGAATGGGGAGAAGATGATTCCGCTGAGTCCTCCGACGAGCACTTCCCATGCAAGTCCAAAGAGTGCAAAAAACAATAGCGGCCAGATGATGGTTCGGGTCTGTATTTTTCTTGCAATCAGTACAAGGATCAGCACCTCGACCATCAACACAAGGTTGATCCACCACGTCATGCGGCACCCATGGCCGTCGTTGTAGTCGATGCAGTTGATGGACTCTTCGACCAGAATCACGGGAAAGGCCCATGCAAGGGCAAGGACTGTGGCCGGCAAAGGGATGCGTGTGATTGTCCGCGCTATGGGGCTTTTACATGCGTAGAGAACGCAGAACAAGCCAATCACCACAGCGACGTCTAGAACAAAGTTGTTCATGGTCTTCTTCGGCTAGGGTGAATTACCTGGCATCTTATCTGGGGCAAAGACCTGGAACAGGACAACACTGCCTTGTCGCAGACCATCGCTGAATAGGTCACTGACGCTGGAGAACTCTCGCTTCAGCGCCATACTGGAGGGGTGAGTACCCCCGACTCGTCTTCACAGGCGCCAGAAG
>WTKG01000167.1:1724-4997 GCA_011524475.1 Demequinaceae bacterium | reverse complement strand
CAGATGTGTATAAGAGACAGCCCCAGTGGTGGACGATTGCGCATCTTCCGCAACGTCCCACAGCCCGCTGAGAACAGAAATTATGCTTACGGCGGCAGGGCCAGCGGTGGAAGAGCGCACCACATGAGGCCCTAACCGCACTTCCTGTGCCCCCGTTGCCGCGAACAGTGCCCGTTCCTCAACAGCGATGCCTCCTTCTGGACCTACAACCAACCAGACTCCCGGACCTTGGGCAGCATGCCACTCCACCTGTCTAATCCCGGTGCGCGCCTCTTCGTGCAAGATTGCAACCTGGGCTCCAGAGGCCACGGCCTCACGAATGCGATCAATCACATCAGTCGTGCTGGCCAATTCTTCGACATGAGGAAGCGTGGCGCGGCGAGATTGCTTCGTTGCCTTCACCACAAGATTTCTCCAGCGCTGACGGGCTTTATCTCGCTTCGCACCTTTCCATACGGACACGGAACGCTCTGCCGCCCAGGGAATAATCCGCGTCACGCCCAACTCCGTTGCAGATTCAATTGCCTGCTCGTCGCGACGATCCTTAGCCAAAGCTTGCACTAGGACCAGTTCCCGGGGAGATTCATGCACAACATTTTCAGCGCGCATCACTACTCGGTCGTCAGCAGCGCGCACGACCGTGCCCTCGACACGCAGACCCTGACCGTTCACCACGGTGATGGGTGCCTGTGGCCCCAGGCGCATGACGGTAGCCGCATGGTGCGCTTCGTCTCCGGTGAGATCCACATGATCCCCCGTCGCCACGTGCGCTAGATCAGGGGCGATGAAAACTGGGGCAGTCATTCCTCAGCGACCTACAAAAGCGTCTTTCAAACGTGCCAATAAACCTGCATTGACCGGTGCCAAACGCGCCTCACGGAGATCTTCCCCCCGCGCCCCTGCAAGGGCGCGAATCATGTCTTCCTGTTCCTCTGTCAAAGATGTGGGGGTTTCCACATCCATATGGACGTACAAATCACCACGACCACTGCGCTGCAGATGGCCTACTCCCAAATTCTTGAGCTTGACCGTCTGCCCTGATTGCGTTCCGGGACGCACATCGACTTCGCGCTCGCCGTCAAGGGTGTCGATAGTTACCACTGTTCCCAGTGCGGCTGCCGTCATCGGAATCTGGACTGTGCAGTGGATATCGTCTCCGCGCCGCTCAAAACTCTCGTGCGCCTTCTGACGCACCTCTACATACAGGTCACCGCGAGGCCCACCCCCAGTTCCCGCATCTCCGCTGCCGGGCAATCGAATACGTGTGCCCGTCTCGACCCCTGCGGGGACATCAACGTCAAGAGAATGGCGGGCCCTAGTGCGACCCTGCCCGGCACATTCCGAGCACGGGGATTCGATGATGGTGCCGAACCCACTGCACGAGGGACACGGTGTCGTGGACATCACCTGCCCCAATAATGAACGGGCCACACGTTGAATCACACCTGCACCACCACAATTGTCGCAGGTGCGAGGTTCGGTTCCCGGACTGCAACACGAACCCTCACACGTGTCACATGTATCAGCGCGATCGATGGTGACCTCTCGGGGCGCCCCAAAAGTAGCCTCGGCCAAGGTGATATCGAGATGCACGAGAGTGTCGGATCCCCGCTGACGACGCGACACCGGCCCGCTGCGCTGGGCCCCGCCAAAGAAAGATTCGAAAATATCCTCGAACCCGAACCCTGATGCGTGACCGGCGCCTCCCTGGGACCGGGGATCAATACCTTGGTCATACAACGCGCGCTTCTGAGGATCAGACAACACCTCGTAGGCTGCCCCGAGGCGCTTGAAAGCCTCTTCGTCTCCTCCCCCGGTATCGGGATGAAGTTCTCGCGCCTTGCGCCGATAGGCTTTTTTGATGTCTGCCTGACTCGCGTCTTTGGCCACTCCAAGTTCTGCGTATATGTCTTTCACTCGTCCATCGCTCTCGTCAGGTAGCGAGCCACCGCACGCACCGCTGCCATTGTGCCGGGGTAATCCATGCGTGTCGGCCCGATTGCTCCCACCAGGGAAGGTTGCTGTCCACCGTAGCCCGCCGCAATCACGCTCGTCCCCGCCAAGGCAGGTGTGCGGGTCTCTTTACCAATTCTTACCGCCACCTCAGACTGGTCAGATGACATCTCGTGAAGAAGTTGAAGCAAGATCACTTGCTCTTCTAAAGCCTCGAGGACGGGAGCTATTTGGTCGGAATCCAAATCTGAATCTGGCCCCGCCAAATGAGACGAACCCGCAAACACTACGCGCTCTACCGTTCCCCCGCGCGAGGTGCTCACAATTGCTTGCACCACAGTTGGCGCCCAGGCCAGTCGACTACGTTCTGCCCATTGGGTAAGTACGCGGCCAAGTTCCGCTGGCGACAACCCGACCGCCTGACGCGCCACCTCTGCAGCAGCCTTTTCGAATTCCTCGTCGTCTACATCAGCACCTAGAGCAACAGTTGTCTGGTCCACTCGCGCATCGGAAGACACCACGACAACCAGGGCACGATCAGGGCTTGCATGCACCATCTCTACTCGACGCACCGTTGCTTCTCGCACAGCGGGGTACTGAATAACCGCCACTTGGCGCGTGAGTTGACTCAACAATTTCACGGAACGTTCCACTACATCAGACACATCCACCGCATCTTCTAAGAACGTCGAAATAGCCCGCCGGTCAGGGTCCCCTAGCGAAGACGTCGTCAAATGATCCACAAAGCGGCGATACCCCTTATCCGTGGGTATTCGGCCGGCGGATGTGTGTGGTTGAGTGATCAATCCCTCGTCTTCCAGTTGCGCCATATCATTACGGATCGTCGCGCTTGAAACCCCCAGACCGCCGTGATTCGCAAGAGCCGTGGAGGCGACTGGTTCGTGAGTAGCAACGTACCCTTCGACAATCGCACGCAAGACCCGACGCTTCCGTTCCTCCGCCACCACCACGTTCCTTCCTGCGGACATCACAGCCTCTGCGTGGGCACGTTATGCCCTGTCTGAGGGATCTATTCTATGTCGAGACATCCATGCGACGAATGTCGCATCTTCTTCGAGAAGCGCAAACATCTCGGCTGAGAGCGCTACCATGGGATATGTGAGAGGGCGCCTTGCGCTCACGTGATGTATACGCACTCACGTGCACGCTCTCACATCCGCGTCCATAGACAGCACAGTGGAGAAAACACATGTCGGAAGCTCCTACCTCCGAAGACAAGACCATGGCGATGCTCGCGCATCTGAGCATCATCATTCTGGGTGTCGTGGGCCCGCTTATTTTCTGGTTAGTCACGAAAGA
>WTKG01000167.1:0-1624 GCA_011524475.1 Demequinaceae bacterium | reverse complement strand
GCATCATCATTCTGGGTGTCGTGGGCCCGCTTATTTTCTGGTTAGTCACGAAAGACAAGAGCGAGTTCCAAAGAGACCAAAGCAGAGAAGCATTGAACTTTGGGATCCTTTACACCCTTGCAATGATTGCTTCAACAATTCTCATAGCCGTATTTATCGGATTGCTCCTATCCTCTGCTGTATGGATCACCATGCTCGTGTTCACCATCATGGCCGCCATGGCGGTGAACCGCGGTGAAATGTACCGCTACCCGGTGAACTGGCGCCTCGTGAAATAAAGTTCCTGCACTCGAAGCCCCGCGCAGCATCTGTTGCGTGGGGCTTCGTCTATAAGGATGAGGGGCAGAATCAGTCCCAGGGCCGATGCGTCGTATATGCCCTGAATGAGACTATGGGTTCATGGCAACAGAAAAGAAAACACCACAAAAAACCAGCGCGCGTAGCGCTTCTCGCGCAAAGTCTGCGTCCACGTCGAAAACAACCCGTGCCAAGAAGACCACGGCTACCAAAACATCTGCACAGAAACCCGCGAGAACGAAAGCCTCCACGGCGAAGAAGCCAGCGGCAAAGAAAGCTGCTGCGGCGTCAGGCAGCGCTCGTGCAACCACCACTGCAGTCACGACAGCCCCTGCTCACAACAAGACTGTTTCTCCACAACCAATGATGGAGACAGATGCCCGCAACGCCTCGCTCGCCAGCCACATCGGCGCGATAGTGCTGACTCCTGCAGGAATGGGGTGGGTGGCCCCGTTGGTGACATTTCTGATGTTCCGCGAGCGTTCCACGTTGGTGCGCCACCACAGTGTTCAAGAGTTGAATCTGCAAATCACCTCTCTATTGTTTTTCCTTGCTTTGAGTGCAGCAGGCTTCCTCACCTTCGGGGCCGCATTTCTCTTAGCGCCTCTTGCCTACATAGCGATATTGGTCTTCCAGATTCTGGCCTCTATCGCGGCAAGCAAGGGCAACGAATACCGCTACCCGATCGCGATTCCGTTCCTGCGCTAAGTCAGATCCCGCACAACTGCGTCTGCGAGCAGTCGACCCTGGAGCGTGAGCACAGCTCGCCCGTGCGCCCACGCTCCAGCGTCGAATAAGCCTCTAGACACGAGAATCTCCGCGCGGTCACGGTCAAGCGTCTCTGCCGAGACTCCGTCGGCAAGGCGAATGCCCAACATCACCTTCTCGAGGGCAAGATCAGCCTCGGTGAGCAGTTCGTGCCCCGCCTCAGGGGAGTCGCCGGCGGCCAGCCGCTCCGCATACGCACGCGGGTTTTTGACGTTCCACCAGCGTCGCGCCTCGTGCGGGTCGTGACGCAGGTACGAGTGCGCTCCAGGGCCAATCCCCCACCAGTCCGCGCCTGTCCAGTACCCCATATTGTGGCGAGACCTGGCGTTTACCCTCGCCCAATTACTGATCTCATACCAGGCAAAACCGGCACTCGTGAATGCCTCATCTGCCGCCAGATACATATCTGCCTGGACATCAAGGTCTACTGGCGGAATATCCCCTCGGGCTAACTGCCGCCCCATTTTGGTTCCCGACTCAATCACGAGCGCATAGGCGCTCACATGGTCAGTTTCGAGCGCCAGGGCTGCCTCAAGCGTGCGATGCCAGTCGTCGAGCG
>WTKG01000123.1 GCA_011524475.1 Demequinaceae bacterium | reverse complement strand
GTCCTGTTCCGACACAGCGCGGGTAGCGACCGCTGTCGCTATTCCTCCGAGCAGTCCAGAGACATACCCGGCAGATTCCTCCGTAGATAAACGTTCCGCAAGGCTGGCAGCCTCCGACACTGCTACTGCTGTGGGGACGTCAGTGGCATACATGATTTCCCATACTCCCAACCTGGCGATCGCACGATCAACCGACGCCATCCGTGAAAGTTGCCGAGAGGCATGCGTTTCGATCATGTTGTTGAGTTCCACGTAGTGCGCGGCCACTCCCGTGAGTACTGTGCGCGCATACTCCGGCAAGGGGGTCTCCGCACCGGGATGTTGAATTCTTTCTTCCAGCACTTCTCCCAAGGGGACTCCTCGGGCATCTGCCTCAAAAAGGACAGCGACTGCCCGCGCGCGGGCCTTGGAACGTGCGCTCATTAGTCTTTGACGCGCGACAAGTATTCACCCGAACGGGTATCTACTTTCACCTTGGTGCCTTCTTCAAGAAAGAGCGGTACCTGAATATCCAAGCCCGTCTCCACCGTCGCTGGTTTTGTGCCACCACTCGAGCGGTCTCCTTGAAGGCCCGGCTCCGTGTGCGTAACGGTGAGCACCACCGAGGCTGGCAACTCGATAAAAATAGGGTTTGCGTTGTGCGAACCGATCACTGCCACCTCATTTTCAAGGAGGTAATCGGTAGCGCTGCCCATCACTTCAGGGCTCACAGGAACCTGATCGAAGCTATCCGGATCCATAAAGATATAGCTGGTGCCGTCAAAATAGAGGTACTGCATATCGCGACGGTCCACGGTTTCGAATTCCACTTTGATGCCTGCATTGAACGTCTTGTCCACGACCTTTCCCGACAACACGTTCTTAAGTTTGGTGCGCACAAAGGCCCCACCCTTGCCTGGTTTCACATGCTGGAATTCCACGACGGACCATAACTGGCCATCCAAATTCAGGACCGAACCGTTCTTGATGTCGTTAGAGGTTGCCACGAGGTGTCCTTTTCTAGGGTGAGTGACGGCACATACTGCGCACCATCGTACGGGAAGGGACTCTACTGTGGAGTCCGTGCGGCTACTGCCTCCAGCGCCAAACGATAACTATCCGTACCAAAGCCGGAGATGACTCCAGTCGCGACTCCTGACACCACCGAAGTATGCCTAAACCTTTCCCGCGCATGCGGATTACTAATGTGCACTTCCACCAGTACTACGCCACTGGCGTGAACTTTTGCGCAAGCCTCCGCCACTGCACGCGAATAGTGAGTAAATGCAGCAGCGTTCAAGACGACGTGCACACGTGCGCGTGCCGCTTCTGTGAGCCACATTGCCAGCGTCTCTTCGTCATCTGTTTGGCGCACCTCGACACTCATGCCTCTGTCCTCCCCCCATGAATGGAGGGACTGCACGAGTGATTCATATGTGGTGGTGCCATACACATCAGGCTGGCGAGTACCCAAGCGCCCCAGATTAGGGCCGTTAAGCACGACAACGTTGGTCATGGTTACAGGCTAGCGGGCGTTACTCTCTGCACAACCATCACACGAGAAACAAGAGAACCTGGCATCCCCTGGTCAGTTCGAAACCGTGGCATACGCAGCAGTAAGCAGGGCTGGGTCAGGGCCTTCCACGCGCGAGGGGCGCCCAATAGCGTCTAACACTACGAATCTCAACGTGGCGCCACGAGTTTTCTTGTCACGTTGCATCGCCTCGTATAACTGATCCCAACGACCAGAGGGGTATGACACAGGAAGGCCCAGCGCCGTGAGGATGTCACGATGTGCGGCCACCTCTTCTTCCCCCAGCTTGCCGTGCAGAAACGATAACTCTGCCGCGAAGACCATCCCTACTGATACTGCCGCGCCATGACGCCAGGAATAACGTTCTACGTACTCAATCGCATGGCCCAAGGTATGCCCATAGTTCAAAATTTCACGTGCATACGATTCACGGAAGTCTGTGGCAACCACGGCGGCCTTGACCTCAATAGCTTTATGGAGCGCAGGTAACAAGGCGTCAATTGCTTCCACGGGGAGCACGCTGGAATCACCACTGGAGTCACGCTCAGGAGAGCTCGTATTAGAGGCAAGCAGCGGTGTCGCTTCACGAACTATCTCAAGAATTTCGGGGTTTGAGATAAAACCTGCTTTCACTACTTCCGCAAGTCCTGCGACAACATCGTTGCGCGGCAACGTCTCCAGGTACGTAACGTCGCACCACACAGACACCGGCTCGTGAAAAGCCCCCACGAGATTTTTACCCTCTGCAGTGTTAATTCCCGTTTTGCCTCCCACCGCGGCATCCACCATGGCAAGAACGGTCGTAGGAACCTGGATGCATCGCACTCCGCGTAACCATGATGCGGCGACGAAACCTGCTAGGTCTGTGACCGCTCCGCCGCCCACACCCATCACCACGTCGGTGCGAGTGAAATTGCTTTGACCTAAAACTTTCCAACAAAAAGCAGCGACTTCTGCCGTTTTCCCGAGTTCAGCATCCGGAACCTCTGCTGTCACTACCGTTCGTCCTGCATCTTTCAATGCTTGAGTAAGGGCGTGCACTCGCCCCGTGAGTGGGGCGCTATGCACAATCAACACCTGAGAGGCGTCGTCAGGGAAATTTTCCACTAAGGACGCCGTGAGATCGCGCCCTACCGTAACGACGTAAGGATTCTCTGTCTGTACAGATGTCTTCCATGTCACGATAAACGCCTCGCTATGTCGTGTGCTGCCGCCTGCGGAGAGAGCTCGTCGGTCGTGACTGTCAGGGTAGCCAGGCTGGTGTAAATAGGCTCACGAATTTCCATCAATGCTCTCCACTGTTGGCGCGGATTCCCCACAAGTAAGGGGCGAGCCTTATCGAAGCCCACCCTGGACGCAGCAACGTTGAGGCTGACCTGCACGTAGGCAACATTGCCTCCTGCAACGACATATTTTTCAAGGTCTTTCTGCGTCGTTTTGTCAAGAACTGCACCTCCTCCGAGTGCCACGACACCATCTTGAGAACGAAGCGCAGCGCCTACATGCTTCCGTTCAAGGCGCCTAAACTCGGCTTCTCCTTGTTGCACAAAAATCGACGCCACATCCATACCGGCATCACGCTCAACTTCGTGGTCGGTATCGCAGACCGGAAGGTTCCACAGGACGCCTAACTCTCGTGCAATAGACGTTTTACCTGCTCCAGGAGGGCCTATCAATACAAGGCGAGGAGGCACGTCTATTGCAATTCCTGTGGGATGGAGTTTCGGTAGGCCTCGAGATTGCGCATCACTTCCGCCACCGAATCGCCTCCGAATTTTTCGAGAGCAGCACCCGCAATTGTTAATGCCACCATTGATTGGGCTACTACCGCGGCTGGAGGCACCGCACACACATCACTACGCTGATGAATTGCCTGAGCCGGCTGCCCCGTCGCAGCATCAATCGTGTCCAAGGCACGCGGGACTGTACTGATGGGCTTCATCGCGGCCCGCACACGCACGGGAGCACCATTGGTCATGCCCCCCTCAAGTCCTCCTGCGCGATTGGTGCGCCGGGCGATCTTCCCCTCAGCGTTGTACTCAATTTCGTCATGTGCTGCGGAACCTCTACGGGAGGCGGTGCGAAAACCATCTCCCACTTCCACTCCCTTCATTGCCTGAATGCTCATCAGTGCTGCCGCTAAGCGCCCGTCAAGTCGGGTATCCCAGTGGACATGGCTCCCGAGACCTACCGGCACGTCATAGGCAATCACTTCGACAACACCACCAAGGGTGTCTCCGTCTTTCTTACATTCATCAATTTCTTGCACCATGCGTTGAGAGGTCTGATGGTGAAAACACCGCACGGGGTCGTTATCTAAAGCCTCCGTATCCGTGAAGAGTGGAAGATCCGCATCGTCAGGTACGTGAACATCTCCGATAGCCACCACATGAGAGACCACGCGAACTCCGAGAGCTTGAGCCAAGAAAAGTTCTGCCACTGTCCCCACAGCAACCCTCGCAGCAGTTTCGCGAGCAGATGCCCGTTCCAGTACGGGCCTCGCATCCTCAAACCCAAACTTCGTCATCCCGACAAGATCGGCGTGGCCAGGACGGGGTCTTGTCAACGGAGCTGACCTTGCCCCGGTGAGGGAGTCTTCATCTACTGGATCGGAAGACATCACCTGCTCCCATTTAGGCCACTCTGTGTTAGCAATTTCGATCGCGATGGGTCCGCCTTGCGTGAGACCATGCCTCACTCCGGACAGAACGCGGATCTCGTCCTGCTCGAACTTCATCCGAGCGCCGCGCCCATACCCCGCGCGTCTCCTCGCCAACGCCTTTTGGATATCACCAGTGGTGACGTGCACCCCGGCAGGAATTCCTTCTATTGTCCCCACCAACGCCGGACCATGGGATTCCCCAGCTGTCAACCATCGAAGCATGATTGGCATTCTCCCACGGTTGCGAAGAACTTACGCAAACTCACACCTTAAGAAAGCGGGTTAAAGATGTTTGGGTTCGACAGTGAAGATTCCTCGGAACACAGAGGCAAGGATTCGGTTGCCTCGTCCGCATTTTCATCTTCCACGGAAACATCGGTGCCTGACTCCTCAGCGGTGGCTCCATCGTCATCCGCTGGAGGCTCAATGCAGTCTGGAACAACAGGGCGAGTCTGAATAGAATCGTTGCCGGCATCCAGAGTAAAAATCATCACCACAAGCTCAACAGAAACGTCACCTTTTTTGACCGCGATTCCAGACTGGTTACCAGCCTCGCTGATCGCAGAGATATTCAGCGCTGTAGGCAAAACATAGCGGTGATCACCAAACTGCATATCAGAAATCGCTGAGAACACTCGATCACGAGTGCCCACGAAATTCATGGTCACAGATGTAGCTACGACATTGCTGACGTCTCTACTTACGTAGTTTGAGGACAAGCCCACCTGGGCAAATTGGCGGGAAAGGTCCACATTGGCATTAAGCGCTTGGGAAGAACCCACATCCATTTTGAGAACTGCAAGCTCATTGTCTTTAAAAATAGTGTCGAGCGTACGAGTGAAATTTGGGATATCGAGAACCTCAGGAAAATCGTCACGAATCTCATAGATTCGTTCTTTATATTCAGGCAAG
>WTKG01000042.1 GCA_011524475.1 Demequinaceae bacterium | reverse complement strand
ATTGGTTGGTTTGGCCCGGAATCACGTCCATCTTGAACAAGAAAGCCGGTACCCAGAACGAGTGGATCACATCACGTGAATCGAGCGTGAATTCGACGCTTTCGTTCACGGGGAGGTACAACGTCGGAAGGGTGTCTTCGACTCCGACCTCACCCGTAAGTTGCGCTTGAATCCCAGCGGAATAAACGTTTTCGTCCACATAGTTGAAGTCCCAGGACCACTGTTTACCGATCACGTGAATCTTCACATCCACCGGCTCGTCCAAGCTCTTGATGTCCCACGTGGTCTGGGCAGTCCACTTAAACAAGACTCCCACCATGATGAGCGGCACCACCGTGTACATGAGCTCCAGCGGCAGGTTCACGCGTGTCTGACGAGGGAGTTTTTCGTCACCCTTGCGCTTGCGGTGCATCGTGATGGTCCACAACACCATGATGTAGACAATGATGCCGACCACAATGGCTGCAATCCATGAGCCATTCCACAGATCAATGATGGCGCGAGTGTGGTTAGTAGTGTCCGGGTCTGCTGGCAAATAGCCGGTTTCGATGCTTCCTGCACACCCCGCAAGAACAAGGCCGGAAAGACCTATAACCCCAGCGGCGGCAGGACGCGAAGCTTTGATATTTCGCACGTGGTCCAGTCTATCGCGGGATACTAGGTTCCATGCCGGGCACACCGAAGTCACGTATCTACCTCGATTCCAGTTCCTCTGCGCCTTTGTCGACGAGGGCTCGCGAGGCTTTTCTGGCTGCGCTTGACGAGGGATGGGCGGACCCCGAAAGACTCCACGCGGAGTCACGACAATCCCGGGCTCTCGTAGACGGAGCACGAGAAGCAATTGCCGAAAGCTTGGGCGCTGGCGCCGGGAGTGTGCACTTCACGCTGTCTGCATTCACGGCCTTCGACACGACTCTTTCACGGCTAGCGCGCGCACGCCGAGGCCGACAGGTGATCGCCCGCACTGCCGTGGATCGGGTCGCAGTAATCATGGCGGCAGAACGCGTCGGCGAGGTCACTGTCGCAGCGGTAGATTCTCGCGGCCACATCAAGGAACATGAATGGCAGGTCGCGGTGCAAGATGCGCGCACCAGCATTGCTGTACTTCAGCACGCCTCGAGAGAAACCGGAGCCGTGCAGGATGTTGCCTCACTCGCCGAGATCGCTGGTTCCGCAGGCACTCCTGTGGTCGTGGATGCAACTGCCAGCGCAGGGCATCTCGCTATACCCGAAGGCTGGGATGCCGTCATCGCGCACCCCGCTGACTGGGGTGGCGTAGCCGGCCCCGGGGTGG
Organism: Demequinaceae bacterium; assembly: GCA_011524475.1. GTDB lineage: Bacteria > Actinomycetota > Actinomycetes > Actinomycetales > Demequinaceae > WTKG01. The sequence goes on along the minus strand of WTKG01000042.1, from coordinate 3,810 downwards.
TGGTGCTCAGCCCCCACGCGCGGTGGCTAGCGGGCCCCTCCGAACCGCGTTCATGGGCACCTGGAGGCATCAGCGTGCCTGGCATTCTTGCGTCTGCAGTTGCGTTACAAGAACGCGTCGAACAGCGTGACCTAGTAAACCCTCGACTGGAAAAGATGAAAAAAGCTCTCTCTTCCCACTGTGCCTCATTGCCGGGTGTGCAGGTAGTGGAGGTGGGCTCCCATGCTCTCCCCCACATCATGACGGTGGTCATCGACGGCATCGATGGCGAAGCTCTCCAGGCAGAACTAGATCGGCACGGGGTAAGCGTGGGATCCGGCTCCGCGTGTACGACGGGAGACTACGGACACAGCCACGTGCTCGAGGCTATGGGGATGCCTACTCAGGGAAACATACGTCTCGGGCTGCACCCTGGCCTTCCGGACGACACTCCGCAGATATTCGGTGCTGCACTCGAGGCAGCCCTCACGAAACTTCGCTCTAGCTGAACGAGTCTCCACACGCGCACGAACTGGAGGCGTTGGGGTTGTCGATCGTGAATCCCTGCTTCTCAATGGAATCAGCGAAGTCGATGGATGCTCCATCGAGGTACGGGACAGACATCTTGTCTACCACGACCCCGACACCGTCAAACTCCATCAGGGCGTCCCCCTCGAGGGTGCGCTCGTCAAAATACAACTGGTAAATGAGTCCAGAGCAGCCACCCGGTTGCACAGACAATCGCAGCCGCAAATCCTCACGACCTTCTTGCGCAAGCAAGGTTTTCACCTTGGAGGTCGCGGCCTCACTCATGGTGACGCCGTGGGTCGCGGGGGAAGTGGCAGTTTCAGTCATGACATTCCTTCTATGTTGAGGTGCTCTTCCTATAGCGTACGTCGCTTCTGAACTATTCCCGGCCTTTGTGACGGCGGTGCGGCGTCCACGTATGCGCCACGCGGCGCACTTCCTGCGCGAGATCCTCCCTCGATGACCCACACGGATATGCAGCATCGAAACCCGCTGCCATCAGATCTCGCCCTCCCACGTACACCTCGGAAGCAAGTGCCACGGCAGGGATTCCTCTCGCGGCAGCAACACGCGCTGCTTGCGCCGCCGTTCCTGACATCACTGTGCGCACACTCAGCTCTGGAGTGACGGCTACCAGCACATCTGCCTCACGTGCGGCTTCTTCGAGCCCCGTTAACTGAGGAACCGCCTGGACCGCGGGAACCAGGTGTCCTCCTGCCGCGGCAAGGCAATAGGCAAGCCCTCCGGCGGCACCTGCTCCGGCAGAAGAAGAGAGTCGACCTGTGGCGACAAGGGCCTGGTCGCGCACTACAGAATCTGCAGTGAGTGCCACTGCGGCCCATTCTCGTTCTTGTTCTTGTGCCGCCACTGCCAAGGCTTCATCACTCTCACGACCGTCACGGACGTGTGCAGCCATGCCGGTAAGTCCCAGTAACGGACGTTCGCTTGTCACAAGTATTTTTACGTCAAGCGCCCGAATCCCGGCGCGAAAAGCATCGAGCCCTCCGTTCCACAGGCCGCGAGCATCTCCCGCTGGGGGTGTGTCCCCCACCGGCACAATCACTGTGGGGGCCGTACCAGCGCTGGCGGTTGCCGCAATTCCTAGCAGGCCCGTGCTCAGCGCCAAGGGTTCCCAACGGGAGGCGCTTGCCTGTGGGGCAAGCACGAGCCCATGGGGGGTATGCCTCGCCGTCACTCCGCCAACAGGCATGGTGCGACCTTCGAGAGAATCGGAAAGTCGTGGTTCACCAGAGTGAGCACCGATGCTGGTGACCTGCGTGTCGGGGCTTGCGTCGCGCCAGATGCGCGCAACGTCGGCGGCGATACGTGCCCCAGAGGCGGCGTCACCGCTATCGCGCGCCCACCCCTCTGCCGACACTAAAACCCTCACAGTCGCAAGTGTGCCCGACAGACGTGCCAGAATAAAAACGTGAGCACAACATTTGAAGAACCACAGCCGTCCGCTTTGATGTTGCTAGGCCAGGGGCGCGATCCTCGTTCAGAAAAGGGTGTGGATTGTCCTGGCGACCTGCCACTGCCCTCAGACGAGAATTTGGTGGAGCGCGCGGAGGCCGCTCGCGAAGCACTCGGGGAACGTGTCTTCATTTTGGGGCATCACTACCAGCGCGACGAGGTGATCCGTTTCGCAGACACCACAGGAGACTCTTTCAAGCTTGCGCGAGAAGCCGCCGCACGTCCAGAAGCGGAATACATCGTTTTTTGTGGCGTGCACTTCATGGCAGAAAGCGCGGACATCCTCACCAGCGATGACCAGCACGTGATCCTGCCCGACATGGCCGCCGGGTGTTCCATGGCAGACATGGCGGACATCGCCCAGGTGGAAGACGCCTGGGCACAGTTGGAAGAGGCCGGAATTTCTACCCGCACCGTCCCCGTGACATACATGAATTCGACGGCTGCCATCAAAGCCTTTTGTGGCAAAAACGATGGCGCGGTGTGTACGTCGAGCAATGCGGAGGTCGCCCTCAGGTGGGCTTTTGACCACGTGGGCGGTATTGAGGGCGACGGCAAAGTGTTGTTCTTCCCGGACCAGCACCTCGGGCGCAACACGGCTGTTTTGCAATTGGGTCTGAGCCTCGACGACTGCGTGGTTTATGACCCGCGCCTCCCGTTAGGCGGCAACACGGCAAAGGAATTGTCAGCCGCACGCATGATTTTGTGGAGAGGCCACTGCAGCGTGCACGGACGTTTCCGCAAAGAACACGTGGATGCAGCTCGTGCGCAGGTGCCGGACATCAACGTATTGGTACACCCCGAATGTGTCCATGACGTGGTGTTGGAAGCAGACTACGTCGGGTCTACCGAATACATCATCCGCACAATTGAGGCTGCAGAAGCGGGCAGTGCGTGGGTCATCGGGACGGAACTCAATCTGGTGCGGCGGCTCGCGAACGAGCACCCGGACAAGACGATCATGTTCTTGGAAGACACCGTATGTTTTTGTTCCACAATGAACAGGATTGACCTTCCTCACCTGGTGTGGGCTCTCGAAAACCTGGTAGCCGGGACAGCCGTCAACGTGATCGAGGTGGATGCAGATACTCAACATTGGGCAAAAATTGCCCTCGATCGCATGCTTGCTCTGCCTGCGCCAGAAGCGAGCGAAGACTAGCGCGGTCTGTCACGCCCGTATAGTTTCACGACATGAGTGACTCGAATTCTGGCGGCAAAGGCCGCCCGACCCCCAAGCGCAAAGAACAACAAGCCCGTCATAAGCGCCCGCTTGTGGCAAATTCTCGTGCCTCTGCTGCCGCAGAAAAGGCGCGGAGACGCGAACGTGAAAACCGCGAGTTCAAAGCGATGCAGTCTGGTGACGAGCGCTACATGCCTCCGATGCATCAAGGGGCCGCACGTCGCTTCGCTCGGGACTTCATCGACGCGCGATGGAACTTGGGAGAGTTCTTGTTACCTGTGGCCCTTATTTCCCTCGGCGCCTATTTCGTGGCCGGGCAAAACACTGCCGTGGCACAGATCGCTACTTACGGGACACTGCTATTCATTCTTGCCTTCGCGATCGAAGCGTTCTTCTTAGTACGGATTGGGCGCAAGCGCGCTATTGAACGATTCGGGCTGGGCTCCATTCCGCCGCGATTTGGCTGGTACATCTTCATTCGTATTACGCAGTTCCGCCCCATGCGCATGCCCCGCGCGCAGGTCAAGCGGGGCGAACCGCCCCGCTAAGGCACTGGAGGCCTGAAAATAACGAGAGGCCCCGCCGTGGCAGGGCCTCTCGTATTACAAGGAGAAACACACATTACGTTTAACTGTGCGCCCTCGTCAGGG
>WTKG01000012.1 GCA_011524475.1 Demequinaceae bacterium | reverse complement strand
GATTAATGGATTGGGTGTGCTCGGCTGGGGCGTCGGAGGCATTGAAGCTGAGGCCGCAATGTTGGGGCAGCCGGTATCCATGCTGATTCCCAAAGTTGTCGGTTTCAAACTCTCGGGAGAGATCCCCTCGGGGGCAACGGCAACTGACGTCGTATTGACAATCACTGAAATGCTTCGTGACCACGGTGTGGTCGGCAAATTCGTCGAATTTTATGGCGAAGGCGTTGCTGCGGTTCCCCTGGCGAACCGTGCCACCATCGGAAACATGAGCCCAGAATTTGGCTCTACCGCTGCGATTTTCCCGATAGATGACGTCACGCTTGACTATTTGCGTCTCACCGGCAGAGAGGAAGCTTCCGTCGCACTTGTGGAGGCCTACTGCCGAGAACAAGGTTTGTGGCATGACCCGACAGATGATGCTTATGAAGAGCCGGCATTCTCTGAATACCTTGAGTTGGATCTGTCCACGGTGGTGCCCTCTATCGCCGGACCAAAGCGCCCTCAGGACCGCATTCCGCTCACCCAGGCCAAGCCGCAATTTGCCCACGATGTGGCGAACTATCGCAGAGGGGATCACGTAGAGGCGACGTACGTTGGCGAAGACGGCGCCGCGACTCCTCTCCGCGACGGTGACGTAGTGATTGCCTCGATTACTTCGTGTACAAACACGTCCAATCCGTCCGTGATGCTTGCTGCGGCACTACTGGCGCGTAATGCTCGCAGCAAAGGCCTCACTTCGAAGCCTTGGGTAAAGACATCACTTGCGCCCGGCTCTCAAGTGGTGACTAACTATTTTGAACAAGCGGGCTTATGGCCCGACCTCGAACACCTGGGATTCCATGTTGTGGGTTATGGGTGCACTACCTGTATTGGTAACTCGGGCCCCTTGCCTCCGCCTATTTCAGAGGCCGTCAATTCACATGACATGACAGTGGTGTCAGTGTTGTCGGGCAATAGGAACTTTGAGGGGCGCATCAACCCGGATGTCAAGATGAACTACCTTGCCTCCCCGCCACTTGTTATTGCGTACGCGCTTGCGGGCACCATGAATTTCGACTTCGAAAACGATGCTCTGGGGCAGGATGCGCACGGCAACTACGTGTTCTTACGGGACATTTGGCCGTCCAGCGAGGAGGTCGAAAAAATTGTCGCCTCCAGCATTTCGCGCGAGATGTTCGAGGAAGACTACGCGGATGTTTTCACTGGAGACGACGCGTGGCAAGAATTACCGGTTCCCGACGGAGATACTTTCGCGTGGGATGAATCTTCGACGTACGTGCGTAAGCCTCCCTATTTCGAGAACATGGCCATGGAACCGGCGCCGATCGAAGAGATTATGGGAGCTCGCGTGTTGGCCCTCCTGGGGGATTCGGTCACGACAGACCACATCTCTCCGGCGGGCGCCATTAAGCCGGAAACTCCTGCGGCTGAATATCTCGAAGCCCATGGTGTCGCCCGCAAGGATTACAACTCTTTTGGTTCCCGTAGGGGAAATCACGAGGTAATGATTCGAGGAACCTTCGCCAACATTAGGTTGCGGAATTTGCTCCTTGCGCACGAAAACGATGGCGCTGGAATCGAAGGCGGGTTCACGCGTAATCACCTCACTGGCGCCATCGAAGCGATCTACGATGCCGCGCAGGAGTATCGCCGCGCGCAGGTGCCGTTGGTGGTGTTGGCAGGCACGGAATATGGGTCCGGTTCGTCTCGCGATTGGGCGGCGAAGGGCACTCGTTTACTGGGTGTGCGTGCAGTGATTGCGCAGTCTTTCGAGCGGATTCACCGATCTAATTTGATCGGGATGGGAGTGCTGCCACTCGAGTTCCCTGAGGGGCAGTCAGCTCAGAGCCTGGGACTTGATGGTACCGAGACACTAGACATCCATGGGGTATCTGCCTTCCAAGAAGGCGCGCATCCCGAACATATGCAGGTGACCGCAACCCGTGCAGACGGAGAGGTTGTCAGGTTCGATGCTCGGGTTCGGATTGATACTCCTGGAGAGGCCGACTACTTCCGTAACGGCGGGATACTCCAATATGTGTTGAGGTCCCTCGTCGCTCAATAATGTTGCGTTGGTGGAGCCTGCGGAGGCGGGCGTTCGTTCACGGTAGAGACGTAGGAGGTGTAGGTCATGCTCGAGTCGATCAACTCGCCCGAAGATATTCGGGATCTCAGGTATCCCGAGTTAGAGAACCTGTCCCAGGAAATACGTGACTACCTGGTCGAATCGGTATCCAAGACAGGCGGGCACTTGGGGCCAAATTTGGGTGTAGTGGAGTTGACGCTTGGGATTCATCGCATCTTCGATTCCCCACGTGACGCAATTGTGTTTGACACGGGGCACCAATCGTATGTTCACAAATTGCTTACCGGGCGACGCGACTTTAGCGAACTTCGTAAGCGAGGAGGCGTGTCCGGATACCCTTCTCGAGCCGAGTCAGAACATGACATCGTAGAAAATTCTCACGCATCTACTGCGCTCAGCTGGGCAGCGGGAATTGCGCGCGCGAATGCCATTTCGGGGCATGACGATCGCACAGTAGTCGCAGTAATTGGCGATGGCGCGCTCACCGGCGGAATGGCATGGGAAGCGCTCAATTCTCTTGCTGCGTGTGGCGATCGTGTGGTGATAGTCGTGAACGATAATGGGCGCAGTTACGCCCCCACCATCGGTGGTCTCGCGCGCAAATTTGAAGGAATTCGCACCAGCCAGCGTTATGAAAACGTGTTGCGTTGGGGGAGGCGGCGCCTCACGGAGGGCGGAGCCGGACCGCGCTTTGCTTTGGGTTTCATGAAGTGGGCAAAACAGAGTCTCAAACAGGTGTTATCGCCTCAAGGAATGTTTGAAGACTTAGGTCTCAAATACATTGGTCCGATAGATGGACACCACCTTCCGCACGTAGAAGAAGCTCTTAGTCATGCTCGCGACTTTGGCGCTCCGGTCATTGTGCACGTGATGACCGAAAAGGGCCGGGGTTATCAACCAGCAGAAAGCGACGAGGCTGACCGGTTCCATGCGGTAGGCAAAATTCATCCTGAAACAGGCTTGCCGATAGAGCCGAGCAGATTTGGATGGACGGCAGTCTTCGCGGACGAAATTGTGCAGATTGGTCGTGAGCGTTCTGATGTCGTGGCACTGACGGCAGCAATGCTGGAGCCGGTGGGTTTGGGACCTTTTGCGAAAGAGTTCCCTGACCGGGTGATTGATGTGGGAATTGCGGAACAGCATGCTGTCACGGCCGCTGCCGGCTTGGCTTATGCAGGTATGCATCCGGTGATTGCCGTCTATGCCACATTCTTGAACCGAGCCTTTGATCAAGTGTTGATGGATGTTGCCCTGCACCGCGCAGGGGTGACGTTCATGTTGGACAGGTCGGGGATCACGGGCGACGATGGGCCCAGCCATAACGGCATGTGGGATCTTGCTTTGTTGCGCAGTGTTCCAGGAATCTCCATTGCGACTCCACGAGATGAAGCAAGCTTGCGCACCGCGATTCGAGAAGCAGTGGCAGTAGCGGACGCGCCCACCGTTGTGCGGTATCCGAAAGGATCGCTTACGTCCCCGTTGCCTGCTGTGGAGAATCAGCCGCATAAAGGAATGGAGGTTTTGGCCCGGCATGGAGAAGAGCCCGCAGTAGTAGTGCTGGGCATGGGGTCCATGGCAGCGACTGCGGTAGATGTTGCCGAGAAAATTGCGGCGGAGGGGCATGATGCCTGTGCCGCGACTGCGACGTGGGTTCTTCCCGTTCCGGAGGGGCTTTCTGCGTTGGTGTCAGAGGCTGATCTTGTGGTGACCGTTGAAGACGGCCTTGTGGAGGGGGGCGTGGGCCAAGAATGGGCAGACCACGCGCGAGCCTCAGGCAATGGGGCGACATGGGTCCACTGCGGAATCCCTCGAGAATTCTTGGATCACGCTTCCAGAAATCAAGTAGTGGAGTCTGTGGGGCTAGGTGTCGACCCGATTGTGGAGCGAGCGCTCACTTCTTTGCGTAACGCAACGGACTAGTCCTCTGGTGCGCTCTGAGCGGCCTTTGTGAGAGCTTCCGCCAGGGGGGCGCTGACGAGTTCACGTTGCCATAGGCGCGCGCCGCGTGAGGCTAAGAAAGCTTCTACGGAAGGGGTATCCGTGCCAGGGTTTTCCCAGCACAGGCGTCTCAGCGCATCGGGCTGGAGAAGGTTTTCTGGCGGCACCTCGTGTGCTTCTGACAGTGCCGTGATGCAGGTGCGTGCCGCATGAAGCCGGGTGGCGGCTTCAGGGTTACGCTCTTTCCACATGCGTGGGGCCGGAGGTCCGTCAGTACGTGGGCCACGTCTGTCGGGCAGGGCGGAGTCTGGCAATTTCTGGGCTTTTGCGATAGCCGTGTTCCATTCGCGCGCATATTTTTTAGCGCCTCGTGAACGAAATTCTTTGAGCCCTAACAGTTCTTTTACAGATGTCGGTTGAGCCGTCGCCGCAGCGATGATTGCGGCGTCGCGGAGGAGGCGGCCGGGGGAAATGTCCTCTGCTTGGGCACGGGCATCACGGGCTTTCCATAGTTCTTTCACAATTCCCAATTGCCGAGGATTCTTGACGGAATGCGTGCCTGACACACGACGCCAAGGGTCTGGCTTGGGGGCAGGAGCGGGCATTGTGCGCACATGTTCGCTTTCTTGCTCCGCCCATTCCAGTTTCCCTGCTTGTGTCAGGTGAGCCACAAGGCTAGCTCTGAGATCGAGCAACACTTCCACATCCAGGGCTGCATACGCTAACCAGGACTCAGGTAAAGGCCGGCGAGACCAGTCCTGAGCGGAATGTTCTTTTGCTAGCCGCACTTCTAGTTCTCGTTCCACCACGGCAGCTAGCCCCACTTTGGGCCATCCCAACAGGCGCGCCGCTAGTTCTGTGTCGAACACTTTGCTTGGATGCATGCCGAGGTCTCGCAGTCCAGGCAAGTCTTGGCTGGCGGCATGCAGCACCCATTCGGCTTCCGCGAGAGCCTCGGCCAGGGGGGATAAATCGTCCAATGCCGCTGTATCGATGAGGGCAATGCCGGCTCCGGCTCTTTTAAATTGCGCGAGATATGTTTTTTGGCCGTAGCGAAAGCCTGATGCGCGCTCTGCGTCCACGGCCACAGGGCCGTCCGCCGCGGCAAAG